>NZ_JBHZPE010000134.1:0-1112 GCF_042787985.1 Peribacillus sp. YIM B13481 | reverse complement strand
AAGCGAGCATCTGGAGGGGAAATCAACCACAACTCACTACCTGGTAAATAGCAACAAAGTATGTGAAAACAGCCTATTTAAAAAAGGAGAATAGTCATGAATATTGAACAATTACTATATATCGTAGAAGTCGCAAAATACAGTTCTCTGTCTGTCGCAGCACAGAATCTACATGTGACTCAATCCAACATCAGCCAGTCCATAACCAACTTGGAAAAGGAGCTGGGGATTAAAGTTCTTAAACGGTCACGGGGACAAGGCGCTGTTCCAACCGATGAAGGAAGAATCATTCTGAAACTCGCCTATGAAGTACAAAAAAAGCTTGAGGAAATAAAAGTGACTGCTAACTTATTGAATTCCACGGAAGTGGGGGAACTAAAAATATCGTCATTACCCGGATTGATGACGTTCCTGGTAAAAGCGATAGCATCGTTTAGACATGATTATCCGTACGTAAATTTGGAGGTTGCCGATAAAAGTGGATCTGCTGTAATTGGAGATGTTCGACAGCATAAGACTGACATTGGACTGATTACGTATTCAAGTGATTTGAACATAAACATGGAAGGAATAGCTTTTGAAGCATTAATCGAAGGAAAGCAGAAAGTATATGTTTCTAAGCATTCTCCCTTAGCCATTCTTGGTACTATAACTCCGCATGATATACTTGATCAAACTCTCGTTACATATAAGGGTGAATTTATGGAGTATTTCCTACAAGATTTCTTTCATAAATATAAGCCCTTGAAAATCTTGTTTACTTCAAATAATATGGATGGAGTTCTCCAAGCCATAAATGAAAATTTGGCAATTACATTCGCTCCTGATTTCGTAATGAAAAACTACCCCCTTATCATTAATGGCGATATCGTTCCAATTGATTTGGTGTATCATCCAACTGTAAATATTTCTTTAGGATTAGTTCGATCAGAGAATAAACATTTGTCCACTTTTGCCAACAAATATATTCATTATTTAAAATCAGAAATTATTAAGAATTAAAAAAGAAAAAAAGAGAAGGTTCTTCGTCCAAAGGTGGTATTATCCCCTACAGGTAGACAGAGTAAAAAAGAGAGCATGATAAAATGTTCTTAACAGTCTATCTGGGAGGG
>NZ_JBHZPE010000015.1:0-92842 GCF_042787985.1 Peribacillus sp. YIM B13481 | reverse complement strand
CAGGCAAAAATTCAAAGGGAATCTCAAAAAGGGGTTCGGAATTTTTTAATTCCGAACCCCTTTTGTCTACAAACTGAGTGGTTTTTCACCGTACTATGGATTTAACCCTTTTCAATCACGTTTATCAATTCTCTTAAATAATCCGGCAGATCAGGTGGACGTCTGCTTGACACAAGGTTTCCATCTACGACGACGGGCTCATCTATCCAAGTTGCCCCTGCGTTTTCCATATCATCTTTAATGCCAGGTGTACTCGTTACAGTCTTCCCCTGTAAAATTTTCGCGGATATCAACACCCAACCAGCGTGACAAATTTGCCCAATGGTTTTTTTATTTTCTTCCATGCTTTGAAGGAGCGGTAACACTTCAGGAAACCGGCGAATTTTGTCGGGTGCCCAACCGCCCGGTACAAGAATGGCATCATATTCTTCTGCATTAATACTGCCATACTCATAATCAGAAATGGCTGGTACACCATATTTTCCAATGTATGTTTCATTCGCCTTTTCACCAGCGAGGTGAACAATCGCCCCTTCTTCTTTTAAACGTAAAATCGGATACCAGAGCTCTAAATCTTCAAAATCATGGTGCACAAGACAGATTATTTTCTTTCCTGCTAATCTCATGAAAATCTCTCCTTCTTTCGTACTTTCCGCTTTACCATTCTTCCCTATTACTTCCCTTTTTCTACTGCCTGTACACTTAACATACAATTACCGATGCATCAACATCCGGCCTATAAATCAACCTTTACCAAGTACAGCCCAGCTGCCTCCGCCATACGACCCGTTTGGATTCTTTCTTTTGACTCTATAATACTTGGTATATTTTCAGCATCTATTTCACCCAACCCAACTTCTATCAACGTCCCGACAATCTTTCTAACCATATTATAAAGAAATCCATCGCCTCGCACTGTAATTTGGATGAAGCCAGCATTTTCTTCTATATCAATGGAGTATATTTCACGCACCATGGACTTTTTCTTAGACTTTGCATTTGAAAAAGCAGTGAAATCATGTTCACCTATAAAATGTTGACATGCATTTTTCATTCTTGTGATATTCAGCTTTTCCTCTACATGCATACTGTACTTTCGCATGAAAGGATTTGTATATTGCTCGTTCCAGATCTTATACAAATAGGTTTTATCCTTAGCATTATAACGGGCATGAAAACGTTCAGGAACTAGCCTAACCTCGACAATACTGATATCCCGTGGTAAATATCTATTCAAATAATTCATGATTTCAACTTCAGTCAGATTTTCACCGATCTTAAAATTGGCTATTTGGGCAAGGGCATGTACACCGGCATCCGTTCTGCTGCATCCGATGATTTCAATTTTTTCCCCTACCATTTCCGTTAATACATTTTCAATTTTCCCTTGAATCGTATCATCACTATTACCGAGTCGTTGCCAGCCTCTATAACGCCCGCCATCATATTGAATGGTCAATTTATAATTGTTCATTGCTTCCTCCTTATATTATTCCTGTATAGTCATCTAAACAGAAAATTCTTGATAAATTACAAGCCCACATACAACCCCTGCTTTATGAGAAAAGATGGTTTTTTCTTAGAAACACATCAAATTGTTAAGTTTTTATTTTTGTAATGTATTTTTGTACATCCAAAAATTATTCCTTAGAAGTTTCACTGCCCCCTGCCGTTCGAGTTAAAGAGTTCTTACTTTTTTGGGAGAGGAGAGAAGGAAAAGATAGAAAAAGGATAGACATGAAAAAGATCCCCACGAAATTAGAGTTAGCATCGGGAACCTGTATGATTGGGTTACACTTTTAAAACTGATTTGACACACACTCCACATATGGAAAATGTATGTGTGATTCATGGGTTATTTCTTTTTATAAAGCTGCATCCCTTTATTCTCCTACTAAAGTGAGATGTCCCAAACGAAACCTGAAAATGGGAAGCTCTATGCCGTTCCATAGTAAATCCTAGCCAAAGTCAAATGTACTTCTGCATAGTCTACCAAAGAGGCTAACGTCATGCAACGAACGAGTCATTCAAAAGTTTTTGCGTCTTTATTCCTTAGAGATGACTACCTGAGTAAAGTAATGCTTAACAACTTTCAAATTATATGTCCAGCGCTACTGGATACTGTAATAGAAATGCCCTTTGGAAAATCCATACTGCTACAAGGAAAAGAAACTGATGTTAGCAGTAACATCTTAACATTTACAAATTCATTTTCTTCACAGTAAACCTAGCATAATTGAATGTTACTTAAGTGCTTTCTCTTCATGAAATTCTTGAATTCGAAATTTAAAAGCAAAAAAACCACCTCACATATTTTAGCGTGAAGTGGTTTTTAGGCATTCTATGGTGTTTACCTTGAACCCATCATACAGTCGTTGATTTAAAATAAAAAACGGCAAGAACATTGCTTAGCAATGCTTTCGCCGTTCGGATGACCTGTGAGGGATTCGAACCCACGACCCCTTCCCTGTCAAGGAAGTGCTCTCCCACTGAGCTAACAAGTCGTATGTAATAACTGATTAGTAAAATACTTAAGTACATAATTTATTATATGTTTTTTTGTTAAAAAGTCAACGCATTATATTAAAAAAGTTTTATTTTCATCTTATTTTTTATTACCTATCCGCAAAACAAGAACCGGCGTTCCCTTTTCACTTGCATAAGAAACGTATGTTCGCATATAATGATTGCAAGTAAGTCAGCAAAGGAGTGACAAGGAATGAAATATATACTTCGAAAACATATGGAAGAAAACGCTCCATTAGAGATAATTTATCTCTCCGAACAAGGAAAGATTACGCAGCGGAAAATCCAGGTGCTTGAAATTTATCCAGGCAATTTTCACGCATTCTGTTTTCTAAGGCAGACAAAACGGACATTTAAAATGGACAATATCCTTTCTGCCCGCCTCATTAAGGCCAGGTTTGATAGGTCGGGATGAAAATTGGTCGACAAGATTCAACCGATCAACTCTTCTTCTTCCTGAATGTCCTTTTCCTGTTCAGTTAACGATTCTTCTTCATCTCTCAGACGATGAGCTAACCTTGAGGCGGCACTCGCGGCAATACTTGCAACGATATCATCCAGGAAGGTATGCACGATTCCTTCTTGCTTCTTATCGAGTTCGTGAATGACGCCTATTTTATTTTTATCCAAATGGCCAAAGGTCGTTACAGCAATGCTTCCGTAACCGAGTACTGCACCAAAGGCAATCGTTTCATCCACTCCGAATAACCCTTCATCAGATTCAACAATCGATTGCAGGGGCTCTGATAGCTTTTTTTGCTCTGCCAGTCTATCCAGCTCCACACCGACTAAAATGGCATGTTGAATTTCCCTTTTTAACAGGACACGCTCGACGCTGTGGATGCATTCCTCCAGCTTAAGATCAGCTTTATACGGGAACTGCAATTCAAAAACGATTTTTGCAATTGCCTCCACACTTACACCACGCTCTATTAATGTTCGTTTAGCCGCCTTTGTTACTTCCCTGCTGTGTACTTGTACATCTGCCATTTTATTCGCCACCTCTTTTATTGTATTATTTTCCTATATGCTAGTATTATAGCACCTTATAATTTAAATTTTTAGAAAATATAATGAAAATATTCTATTCTAAATTCTTCTCACAGGAAAAAATCGCAAGGCTATGCTAAAATAGTCAAGTAAGTTGTTTTTCATTATTAATTATCATCGAGGTGCGGGAAAATGAGTTTACGCAAAGGCACAATTAAAGAGTACATGTTTAAAAGCGAAGCTTTAGCAGAAGAGTTGGAACTACTTGTTTACTTGCCTGCTAATTTTTCGCCACTGTATAAATATTCGCTTGTGATAGCTCAGGATGGCCGTGATTATTTTCAAATGGGCCGAATTGGTCGCGTAGCCGATGAACTATTAGGGAACGAAGAGATCGAGAATATCATCGTTGTCGGCATTCCCTATAAAGACCGCTTTGACCGCAGGAGCAAATATCATCCGGACGGGGAACAGTACATTGCATACATACGTTTTCTTGCCCATGAACTTGTCCCGTTTTTAGATGATGAATTTCCGACCTATCAAATGGGACATGGTCGAGCTTTGATAGGTGACTCTCTTGGTGGTACAGTTTCTTTATTGGCCGCACTAAAGTATCCCCATACATTCGGGAAATGCATCATGCAGTCGCCACTTGCCAATGAAGCAGTAATGGATGCTGTACGTAATTTTGAGGATCCGCATCTCCTCGAACTTTACCATGTGATCGGGACTGGGGAAACTGATGTTCCGACGACTGATGGCAACAGGGCAAACTTCATAGAACCCAACAGGGAATTGCATAAATTATTAAAGCAAAAAGGATTTCCATGCTTCTATGAAGAATTTGAAGGTAATCATACCTGGAAATATTGGCAGGCAGATTTAAAAAGAGCACTATTGGAAATGTTCTAACTTACTCGTAATCATCTCTTTTGAGATGGTTTCAAGAAAAACATGTCCAACTATAATACAACAATAAAAAAATATCAGGAGGTTTTATTTATGAAATATGGTGTTGCAATTTTCCCTTCAAAAAAACTTCAAGATTTAGCTAACTCCTATCGAAAAAGGTATGATACGAAATATGCTTTCATTCCACCGCATTTAACGCTTAAACCAACATTCGAAGCGACGGATATGGAAATTTCGACGATCGCGGAACAATTAAAAGGCATTGCTCAAAAGTGCAGTCCTTTTACGATGAACGTAACGAAAGCGAAGTCCTTCCAACCCGTAAGCAATACTATTTATTTCAAAGTGGAATTATCCGAAGGGCTTCAAGAGCTGCATGATGCACTTAATAATGAGGAATTCATGAAATGTGAAAATGAACATGCATTCGTCCCGCATATTACCATCGCTCAAGATTTATCCGATAATGAGCATTCTGATGTTTTAGGCCAATTAAGCATGCTTGACGTTAGCCATGAAGAAGAGGTGAAACGAGTTCACTTGCTGTATCAGCTTGAAGATGGGGCATGGACCGTTTATGAAACATTTAGATTAGGAGCTGAATGATTTCGTGTTTGTAAAAATTGCAGAGAACAGCCAAGAGCTTGAAAATGCTTATATGATTCGAAAAAAAGTATTCGTCCAAGAACAAAAAGTCCCTCTTGAAGAAGAGATCGATGAATATGAAGAAGAGTCTGCACATTTCGTTTTATATGATGATCAGGATCAGCCAATAGGTGCCGGCCGCTTCAGGGTAATCGACAACATTGGTAAAGTCCAGCGCATTTGTGTACTATCATCGGGCCGAAAGAATGGTGCCGGTGCCATGATCATGAACGCTATTGAGGAATACGCAAGCGAACGGGAAGTACCTCAATTAAAGCTTGATGCCCAGGTGCACGCGATTCCTTTTTATTCAAAGTTAGGATATGAGATCGTTTCCGACGAATTCATGGATGCTGGCATTCCTCATAAAACGATGACGAAGACCATTTTATGATATAAAAACGCTGTCCTTTCAGTTTTCTGATTGGACAGCGTTTTTTTGTTCGTTCATGATCTTAAATTATCGTTTTATAAAAAAACCATTTCTGTTCAATGGCAATCTCCGCAAAAATACATAGACTATATATAGAAAGCAAGAAGGAGGGAAAATTTTATGGGCAACAATGAATTTAACCTGGAGGAGTCTCAAAAAAGATTAATGGAACTGCTGGTTTCGAGGACTATGAGAAAACATGGTTTCAAAAAGGAAAAAGTCGATCTAACTGAAAAAGAAAGAAATAACCTTAGAGAAACCATTCGCTATTTACAAGAGCAATCGCAAAAAATCATAAACCAAGACAAGAACATCACGGAAAAAGATGTTAATCCAATTACAAATTCTATTCACAACAAATTCACGGATTCCAAAGATAAATGATTCACCATTTCACCTAATCAAACCCTACTTGCTGGGGAGAAATAAGTAACAGAAAACATAGCAGCACTTACATTTCATTCCTGAAGCTCCAGCTTCTTTTATCATTCACCCCCCCACACTCTAATACTTTCCCTAAGTATTAAAAAATAGACGAATTAACTGATTTATTCGTCCAACCCGATTAATCATCAAAGCATATTTTAATAGGGAATAAAACCTAAGGAGGAAAAAACAACATGAACCAAAATGTATATCGTAGCAACTGTAACACTCATGAAGACTCTGAAAGATCATGGTCAGCCCTAGATTCAGCTTCACACCACCCCCTGACAGGATTCTGCAATAACGAAGACGACTCGATCGAACAAGAGGCAAGACAAGACAATTCTCAGGTTCAGCTTTCCGAAGAACTAATTTACATTAAAGATTCCTGTAATGTAAATATCACTTCAACAGATGTTAAAGCGGCTCTTTCTCTACAATCCGCTCTACAAGCAGCTATCGCGATCATCGTAAGCATTTCCGTTGCAGATAATGATAATGCTGATAGGATTACCCAAGAATTAATCCAATCTTCTAATGTTAAACAAATCACGCGCCAAAAAACAATTGTTGAAAACAGCCGTGATATCGACGTTGTAACAACTGATGCACAAATCGCTCTTAACATTCAACTTTTACTACAATTATTGTTAGCTCTAATCGTGGAAATTGACGTTCTCTAGAAGATCAACACAAAAAGGACACTTCACGTGTCCTCTTTTGTTTTTCTTTGCAAAACTAGACACTTTCGTTGAAATACCACCCTTTTCCCGTCATTTCAGCCGTAAATTCTTCACTAACCCCCATGCCCATTTGATTTTTATTAGCGCCTGCTCCATTCGTCCTTTCCCGATTATGATATTGAACTTGATCGAATCCTTCAAAGCTTCCCATTTCCTCTTCCAACACCTGATCAAAGCGGATCGGTTGAATGGGTTTCGTTCCTTTGACAATTCTTACTTTCTCTTCAGCTCCGACCGTCCGGTTGGCATATTGAATATAATCAAATTGTGTAACAGGTGCTATGTATCCCATAGGAATCCCACCTTTATTTAAATAGTTATGTTGTCATTTAATTACCCGTCTGGAATGAGATTTAAACACTATTTCCGCATTCTTTTTTCCTAATCTTCTGGTATGATGAGTATTGCCGATATTTTTAATAGATTAGAGGTATCCATTTATATGAATCAAGCAAAATCTGGCAATGAAATCGTACATTTACATACCGTTTCAGCTGGTGAGCTGCAGACACTTTTTGAAAAAGGAAAACGTGATCAGCTTTCTTGTATCATTTGTCATAAACCAGTGAAATTATTTATTGGGATCCATGAGACACCCTATTTTTATCATAGTGACCCATCGCAGGCTCACTGCGAAATGCCGAATTCAGAACCGATAAATGAGGACAGGCCATTAGAATATATGGAACAGAATGGATTTAGGATTCCTACATCACGAACCATTACAGAAACAAAAACCATTACGGAACCTTTCCTTAAAAGCCGGCCCATAACTGGCAATCCGAAGTATTCAGATAAACCTTCTGCCCTGGAACAACCAGAGGAACCATACTTTCAGGAATTATCCTCATCCGGGGTTGTTCTAGATGCAGAGCAACTCAAAGCGGTAATGACGATCGATGGACCAATCCTCGTCCTATCAGGAGCCGGCAGTGGGAAAACCCGGGTATTAACGGTACGTACTGCCTATATGCTCACAGTGAAGAAGATTGATCCAAAAAGTATCATGCTTGTAACATTCACGGCGAAATCTGCAAAGGAAATGCAGCAGCGTCTGCTCGGCTATCCCTATATGACGCCTTCCCTTGTTTCTCAAATAGTTAGCGGGACCTTTCATAGCATCTTTTATAAAATCCTGATTTTTCACGAACCATCCAAATGGCAGCGTGATTTCCTATTGAAGTGGGAATGGGAAAAAGAAAAGATATTGAAACAGGCTGGCAGGGAATTGGAACTTGATGATAAGGAATTTGCATATGATCAAGCCCTTCAACAAATTGGGCTTTGGAAAAATTCCTTGGCCTTTCCAGAAGATATTAAACCGACAGACGAGTGGGAGAAATCCTGTTTATTTTTATATAAGAAATATGAAGAATATAAACAGCAAACAGGGAAATATGATTTTGATGATATGCTTGTAGGCTGTTATGTATTTTTAAAAAACCACCCGGATTTTTTGAAGAAATATCAGCAAAGATTTAACTATTTTTTGGTTGATGAGTTTCAGGATATCAATAAAGTTCAATATGAATTGATAAAACTCCTCTCTGCTGAATCAAAAAATGTATGTGCGGTTGGGGATGATGATCAATCCATTTATTCTTTCCGCGGAAGCGATCCGAAGTATATTCTGAATTTCAATCATGATTTCCCTAGATCCCAAGTGGTAAAGCTGACCGAGAATTATCGCTCTTCTCATGAAATTGTCGCTACAGCGAACCGCTTGATCAAGCGCAACCAGAACCGGATGGAAAAAAAGATGACAGCACAGCATGATTCTGGTAATCCCCCTGTATTATTTTATCCTTATGATGAGGAATTGGAAGCAACGATGATCGTATCCGACATCCAAGAAAAAATATCCAAGGGAGCAAACCCTGGGGACTTTGCAGTTTTGTATAGGACACATACGATGTCCAGGGCCATTTTTGAACGGCTAGCCGCTTCAAACCTGCCATTTGTCATTGAAAAGGATGCAGATTCGTTTTATCAGCGCAGGGTCATTCGCGGCATGCTTGCCTTTATGCGCCTGAGTTTGTTTCCCCATGATAGCAAGGCAGCATCTGATGTCCTTTCCTCCTTATTTTTAAAGCAAAGTATATTACAGGAGTTAAAAGCAATGACAATACTGCAGGATTGTGATTTTATCGATGCATTTGCTTTTGTTAAGACAGGACATGCTTTTCAAGAACGAAAATTAAAAACGATCCCAGGACAAATCCGCTCTTTAAAAAATATGGCTCCACTTGTAGCTTTAGAAATCATCGAGAAAGATTTGGGATACCAGGAATATGTAAAAAAGCGCGGAAATGAAGCAAACCTGGAAAAAGGTTCCGATGACATCCGCGACCTAAAGGTGGCAGCAAATCGTTTTCCCACCGTCGCCGCTTTCCTTGATCATGTCGATCATATGACTGCGATGGTTCAAGAGATAAAACAGCTATCGAAACATTTTAAGGATGCCATACAGCTAACTACCATACACCGTTCAAAAGGGCTTGAATATCAAACCGTTTATGTTCTTGCTGCTGTCGATGGCAGCATTCCTCATGATTTCGCACTTGAATCATACCGAAAAGGGGAGCTGGCCCCTCTTGAAGAAGAAAGACGTTTGCTCTATGTAGCAGCAACCCGGGCTAAAAAGGATCTTTACCTTTCCATCCTGCAAACTAGACGGGGACGGACCGCTTATCCATCACGTTTCTTGAAGCTTTGACCAAAAGTGAATAATATCTCTCTTTGAAAATCGAAATGAGAAAGGCCTGCACTTTAGCAGGCCTCAGACTGTAGACAAACCCGATGAAAATTGAGTTTGTCTATTTTTATGGCTTGTACAATTTGGACGTTGATTTCCACTCCAGGCACTCGCTTTCCGCGGGCGGTCGGGGAGCCTCCTCGGCTTTCGCCTGCGGGGTCTCCCCTAGACGCGCTTTTCCCGCAGGAGTCTCGTACCTTCCGTTCCAATCAACTTTGTCTTACCTTTTAGATGGAACACTTTTGCCTGGAGTCATTTTTGTTTTAAAATAAAAGTATTATAACTTGAGGTGATGAGGATGCTTTCTAAACATGATTCTATTCAGCGAGATCAACTGGTGCCAGCGAACCATTTGGTTCGTAAAATTGAGAGGCGGCCATTGACTTCACTTTCATTTATGACTTGGTGAAAGATATGTATTCAGAGATAGGGCGCCCAAGTATTGATCCAGTTATTTTAGTTAAATTGACATTGATTCAATATACCTTTGGTATTCGTTCGATGCGTAAAACAATTGAAGAAGTTAAAACGAATATGGCTTACCGTTGGTTTTTAGGTTACGGTTTCCATGATAAAGTGCCTCACTTCTCAACGTTCGGGAAAAATTACGAGCGACGCTTTAAAGATACTGACCTGTTTGAACAGATTTTCTATCGCATCTTAATGACAGCTTCCGAAAGAAAGTTAATAAGTGCTGAGCATGTATTCGTTGATTCCACTCATGTGAAAGTCAGTGCAAATAAGCGAAAGTTCGCAAGGAAACACGAGCGTATCAAGAACGCCTTCAAGAAGAAATAAATCAAGATTGTGAAAACCATGGAAAGAAACCTTTTCCACCAGATAAATTTTATAAGGAAGAAACCAAAGAGATGAAAGAAAGTACAACAGATCCTGAGAGTGGTTACTATGTGAAAGATGAACGGACAAAACAGTTTGCCTATTCATTTCACACGGCTGCAGACCGCAATGGTTTTGTGCTAGGGTCGATTGTAACACCTGGAAAAACGCATGATAGCCATATGTTAGAGCCACTGGTTGAACAAGTGATTGAGAAAGTTGGAAAGCCTGAAGCCGTTGCCGCAGATGCAGCTTATAAAACACCAGCCATTACAAGCTACCTCTTTGACAAAGAAATCACACCGGCTTTACCCTATACACGGCCACGAACAAAAGAAGGATTCTTCCGCAAACATGAGTATGTTTACGATGAACATTTTGACTGTTACCTTTGCCCATCGGGCGAGATTTTAAAGTACTCAACAACAAATAAAGAGGGACATCGTGAGTACAAATCTCCCAAACACATTTGTAAGACATGTTCATTTTTATCACAGTGTACACAAAGCAAAGACCATCAAAAAGTGGTGACGCGCCATATCTGGCAAGAAAATATGGAAGAAGCAGATCACCTGCGTCATCATCAAGATGTAAAACCTATCTATGCGAAACGCAAGGAAACGATTGAGCGTGTATTCCCAGATGCAAAAGAAAAGCATGGTATGCGTTGGACTACTTTAAGGGGACTTAAAAAATTGTCGATGCTTACTTTCGCTGCCATGAATGTAAAGAAAGATGGCCAATTGGCATGGCAAGGTCCAAAAATGGCCTAACATAGTGGGCTCGTATACCCAATTCCTTAATATTGAGCAAAATTCAAAGGGAATTTCAAAAGGGGTTCGGAATGTTAATTCCTAACCCCTTTTGTCGACAAACTGAGGCCTGCACTTTAGCAGGCCTTTTTTTCACTTTTTATTTATCATATTGGAAATGGTCCCGAAATCCAGTTTATTCCCTTCAGATACAATGGAATGGACGATCTTATCTTCCGTTTCCTTATTGACCGGCTTATTTGCTATTTTTGAAACGCGCTTGATGACGCTTCTAACTGTGGTTTCATCTTTGAAATTGGCTCCCTGTAGAGAGTTTGCCAACTCTAATACATCCTTCATATTTACGCCCGTTTTACCTTCTATGTTTTTAAAAAAGTTATTATCCATACCTAAGCCCCTCCCTTTTCTGTACCTATCCTATGTATTAACAGAAAAATGGTGCTAGGCCCTCACAAATAAAAATAAATGGAATAGGCTTCTTCTGCCTATTCCATTTACGTTAGCAGCAGAAAGAAGCCCCTACAATGATTAATAGGATAAACAAGACGACGATTATCGCGAAAGTAGAACCGCCGCAACCATAGCCTCCGCCATAACCGCCTCCGTAGCCATAACAGCTGTTGCCACAACCGTAGCCACCGAAACCAAACATACTATATCACCTCGCTCTCGCTAAAGCTTACTGATAACATATGTAGGTCTGGACAAATATGTATAGGCCATGTCCTAGTCCAGGCTGCCTATTTCCGTTATTTTAACCTTTTGGTCTGAAAACTAACGCCCCGATAAATCCAAAGATGATAGCTGCAGAGATACCGGAACTCGTAATTTCAAACATACCTGTCAGTACGCCAACGAGACCGTGTTTTTCCGATTCCATCATTGCCCCGTTCACGAGCGAATTCCCAAAAGAAACGATTGGTATGGTTGCTCCAGCACCGGCAAAGTCAACAAGCGGTTCGTATAATTCAAACCCGCCAAGAACAGCTCCTATTACAACGAACAGGCTTAACGTATGTGCTGGTGTCAGCTTGCCAACATCGAAAAGAAGCTGGCCGACTACACATATCAAGCCACCGATGACAAAGGCCCAAAAAAACATTGCTAACATCCAAATCTCTCCTTTTTCATGATTTCATCCATATTCAATGGCTACCGCATGGGCAATGCACGGAATGGAATCTTTTTGCTGGACAGATAGCGGTGACAATAATGCTCCTGTTGCAACAAGCAGGATTCTTTTATATTTACCAGAAATCATTTCATTTAGTATATGGCCATATAAAACCACAGCCGAACATCCCGCACCACTCCCGCCTGCCAAAGCAGGCTGATCCTTTTTAAAAATCATCAATCCGCAATCTTTGAATTTTTCCTGATTGATATCGCAGCCCTTTTGTTTTAATAAGTCAATGGCTGTCCCTCTGCCTATTTTCCCCAAATCACCAGTAATGATGTAATCATAATCATCCGGGGTCAAACCAGTATCTTTGAAATGGGCAAGAATCGTATCGACGGCGGCTGGGGCCATCGCTCCCCCCATATTGAAGGGATCCTTCAATCCCATGTCAATGACCTTTCCGATGGTGGCCGAGACGATATGGGGAAATTCCCCTTGCTTGCTTCCATTAGGAGCTACCAGTGCCACCCCTGCTCCTGTTATCGTCCATTGAGCTGTCGGAGGTTTTTGCCCTCCATATTCAGTTGGATAGCGAAATTGCTTTTCAACAGCTGCATTATGGCTCGAGGCGCCTGTCAACACATAGTTAGCCCCGCCATAATTGGTGATGAAGGCAGCTAGAGCGAGACCTTCCATTGAAGTGGAACAGGCTCCAAACAAGCCGAAGTATGGAATGCCGTTGGTTCTGGCTGCAAAACTTGTGGGTGTAACCTGATTGATTAAATCACCCGCCAAGAAAAATTGTACCTGCTCCTTGTCAATCTTACCTTTCTCCAGTGCAAGCTCAACCGCTTTCTCCATCAAATGGCGATGAGCCTTCTCATAAGAATCCTGTTCCATCCACAAATCATCGTATAGGATATCAAAATCACCAGCGATTTCTCCATTTGCCTCAAATGGCCCACCTGTTACCCCTGTTTCCAAGATGACCGGTTTATTGGCGAACATCCATGTTTGTTTTCCCTTTAACACCGCTTAGCCCCCTATCATTTGATAAATCGTTTTTATCAACGCCACGACAAAGGCTGAAAATACTCCAAATAAAATAACCGATCCAGCCAATTTAAACATATTGGCTCCAACACCAAGGACAAATCCTTCAGTCCGATGTTCGATAGCTGCCGAAATGACTGCGTTACCGAACCCTGTAACAGGGACAGCACTTCCTGCCCCACCGAACTGGCCAATGCGGTCGTAAAACCCGAAGCCGGTCATTAGAAGAGCAAGAAATACCATGGTAGCAGTTGTTGGACTACCTGCTGTCTGTTCCGTAAAGTTAAAAAAGTAAATATAGAAGTAAGAAATGGCTTGTCCCACTATGCAGAAAATGCCACCTACTAAAAAGGCTTTCAAACAATTCTTCACTATTGGCCTTTTAATTTCATGCTTCCCTTGGAGCTCTTTATATGCATCCTGCTGTGGGGTAGTTTTCTCCTTGCCGCTCATAGTACTGAACCTCCCTTTCTAAATTAATTCTTTTTGAAGTCCTTCAATCTCCTTGAACTTCCTTTTCGCCTTTTTCTCGGGAACATCTTTTTCCTTGAGTAACTCGTTCAATCTTACAGATTCCAAAAAGATTTTATAATCGCTCGAAACGATAAAATCATACTTGGGAAACTGCTTTTCAAGATTTCCAGTCACAGTTTTTTCAATTTTCTTCATATGAAAACGTTTTAAGTGCTTAACCTTATATGCGACGATAATCTTTTTGCCATTTTTCACGACGATCACATCATAGATGGCGTCTTCGTTAGCAACGGTTTCCTTGACCTTTGAGATCAGTCCCTTTTCACCCTTTTCATCCATCCCATTAATGATATCCATCGGTTTAGGATTCGTACGTTTAAGCAATGCTAAATTCTCTGTTTTTCCGTCACCCTGACTGCTACAGGCAGTGAGCAAACACAAAACAAACATAACAAACAGCCATTTGCCCTTAAAATATCTTCCTTGTCTGAACATAGAATCACATCCTAATTTATCGTTCTATTATTATTTTCTTGTTTAACTGGTTTTTATGAATGGTAGGATTAGGAAATAAAAAAACCTTTCCAAAATGGAAAGGTTTTTTCACTCAATAGCCTTTATTTTTATTGTTATTATTACAGCCACAGTCTTTCTTGATTTTGACCGGTTGATCTTTTTTAATCGGTTTTGCATAAGCCCATGGATTCTGTTTCTGATTCAATTTATGACTCCTCCTTTAAGATCTATACAATACTATATGAACGAAGAGACAAGTTGTTTCCAATCAAATGTCCATAATTTTGCTGATTATGACCTCAATAATTGCGCCTACTGCTGCTACGGCAAGGATTAATATCAGTACGTCGCCAATAAACCCATGTTGGATATAAAGGAAAACCAGAAAAAGACTTACCCAGACACCAACACACCAAAAACAGCTTAGCAATTGACCAATCCAGCCAAGCAGGCCCTTCTCCTTGGGCATTAAAAATATTTCCACATCCCCTTCTTCATTTTTTTCCTCTATTTCTGTAAAAAAGGGGCGGCGCAGCGGCTCCAGGATTTTATCGAAAACGATCAAGCGTGTCAGCCTGAAGGAAGCCAAGCCTAATATTATAAATAAGGTAAATTCATTTTGTGGGGGAAACATTTAATATTGCTCCTTCACTTAGGTTCTTCAATTATTTTGGCATCAATGATTTCCGGCAGGCCCACGAAACGAATATGGTTCCCTCTTTTAATCTTCACTGATTCCCCCTTCATTCCCAATACATGAAACTGAATCGTTTTTCCGTTAACAATAGCCTCACATAATGGCTTTGGAAAACCTTGATGATTGGATAGGCGGGAAATGATGTCCCCAGAAGATTCCCTTTTCTCCACTTTCTTTCTTTTTTTCTTAACTGGCTTTTCGGTTTCCTTTTCTGATTGTTCAGGATTTTCCATGTGTTCAACCGGAGTTTGTTCTGGGACATATTGTTCGGTAATTTTCCTTATACCCGTAATCTCTGTTTCAATTTCCTTCATGACATCATAAACACCAAATTCGCGTTTGATCTTTTCGATTTTTTCTTCCTTATGCCCGTCTTCCTGAAGTACCGGCTCAACGTTTTCTTGCGGTGTTTCTTTTTTCGTTCGAAAATCACTTTGCATATTCCCTCGCAGATCGGAGATTTTTGCCTGATCTACATATAACAATGGTTTGGATTCCTTATCGCCATTATTCTCTGACATGAAAATCCTCCTTAATATTTCAGAATATCCACAGACTGCAGCTGTTTCATATGGTATTGAACAACCTTTTTCCCGAATTTATGCCTTATGAACAGACTGGATTCTTTCTTATGTTCCAATTTTCCAAACAGTGTGCGGTCATTGATGATGAATTTACAAACAGGCTTAGGTGCAAAGGCAGGGAGTCGGGACAATAGCTCCACCAATTCCTCGGCAGTATATGAAGTGCTGAATTTTTTTTCATCCAAATTCAAATTCGTATGTCTCTTCAGCATATTGTGTATGTTTTGTTTTCCAACAGCACAAGGCAGGTCAACTTTCTTCACGTCCATGATGCCCCTCCTTCTTTTTCACGAATAGGGTTGAAAGCAGGTTTATACTGATTCTCACAAACAGTTTAATATCTACTCTATGTATCATTTATATGAAATTCACCCTTTTTTATGCTGGAGATGTTAAATAATGACGGTAACCAATTTTGGATATGTTGGGTATTAATGGAGAAAAATAAAGATAATGATATGTTAAAGGAGTAAATGAGGATGAAAAAAAATGGGAAGATTTCAACCGTACAACTATCTTTAATCATGATGACGGCTGTCGGCTTGAAAAATCATGTAACGATCCTCCCGCACTTACTGCCAAGTGCAAAACGGGATGGATGGATTTCCGTTTTACTTGCTTTTGGATTGATAATGATTTGGTGTTTACTTTTATTTTACATCCATAAATCCACCGGTCAGACCAACATATTTGTATGGGTGGAAACGAATATTGGTAAAGCGCCAGGCAGAATGTTATCCATTGTCATAAGTATTTGTTTCGCTTCATTAGCTGCAGTTTCGTTGAAAGAGATGGTTGTATGGACAAAAGTATCCTACTTGCCCGTAACTCCACCGATTTTTGAAATAATCCTTTTTACGGGATTTTGCTTTTTCCTTGCCTCAACAAACATCCAAACGATTGCTATTACCAATACTATTCGTATTATTTGCCGTAATCCTGTTTGGTTTTTTTGTGGCAATCGCAAATATTCAATTTAAAAATTATTCACTTTTGCAACCGATTCTTGAACATGGCTGGTCTCCTGTTTTCTCTGGGATGATCTATCCTTTGTCAGGGCTTATTGAGTTGATTGTCATACTTTTCATTCAACAAAAAGGTCATGGCAAAATAAAATATAAGGTATTTGCATTGAATACCATTATCCTTACTTGGCTTATCCTTGGCCCCCTTATTGGCTCCATTACCGAATTCGGTCTGCTTGAAGCTTCAAGACAAAAGTACCCTGCATTTGAGCAATGGGGATTGGTCACCTTGGGAAGGTTCATTGAACACCTTGACTTCTTATCCATTTATCAATGGTTAACCGGGGCATTCATACGAGTCTCCTTTTTACTGTTTTTATCGCTTGAAGTCCTATCGATAAAAAAACCGCTGAACAAAACGATATTGCTCATTGCCTATTCAGTGATGCTTATCGTTTCCAATTCATTCAGTTTCAGTGATGTCATATTATATTACATTATAAAAACAATTGTCTTGCCGGTTACATTCTGGTTCTTTTTAGCGTTTTCCATCCTTTTAAGTATTTTTGTTTTAATCGTAAAAAAAGGAGGTCCTCATCCGATGTTCAAAAAAACGAAAAAGCAACCGTCCAAACAGAATAGTAAAATTGAAAAATCAGAACATCTCATAATAAAAAGCGAAAACGATATAAAAGAAATTTTTCATAATTCAGAAGATGTATTCTTCCAAAGCAGTTTATATCGTGATGAGTCTCCGATAAAAATCACATTAATTGGATGTGACGGTCTTATCGATACTGAATTGTTAAATAATCTTGTATTTGAAGGGCTATCTTTATTTTTCGAAAAGCATCCAAGAGGAGCTTTAAAAATTGATGACATAAAGGACTCCCTTCATCTTCCTCACCTTGCCGATGTAAACACAAAGGAAGAGTTGTTCGCAGATATCTATTCTGGGAAATTATTGATTTACTTTGAAGGATACAACTATCTGGTGTCTACAAATATTGCTAATCGACCGCAGCGTACTCCCGAGGAAACAACTACAGAAGTAACGATAAAAGGGCCGAGAGATAATTCATAGAAGATTTATCCATAAATGTCGCTTTAATACGAAAGCGAATGCGAACAAACTCCTTGAGTGTGAAATATTTCGAAGTGGGAAGGCGAACATTGACTAAAGTCGCCCTTTTATATATGGATGATATCTCTGATCCTGAAATGGTTCAAACTATCACTAAAAGTATTGAAGCAATTGATATAGATGGGATATATGGAGGAAATCAATTTATGGGGTTAATTGAAGGACAGCCCTCTCTTCTCTTTCTTGTTGTCATTTATGATAAAAAAATAAAATTACACCATTTGTGGATAAAAACGGAAAAGTGCGTTTTGACATTAAGATGAAAGTTAAAGCTAGTGTTGAAATGTTGATAAAAGGGGCAACACGTGATCAATATGAAAAAGAAATAAAACGTGCAATCAAAAAGGAAATAAAGACAACCTATCAATATACACAAAAAAGGGATATTGACCTTTTCCGGCTTTCTGAAAAACTCTATCGGAAGGATATTAAAGCTTGGAAGAAGGTTGAAACCAACGGGAGAATTCCATTGGAGGAAGACACACTCAGGTCAATCCAAATTGATGTGAAAATTCAAGATACTGGAAAGCACAGATTAACACCGATCTTTGAAGGGCAGAGAGACAAAGGATGGGAAAACCAATAAAAAAAGGGGGACATAGAAGCCCCCTTTTTATTGTCATCCGATTATATGATAACCCGAATCCACATGGATATTTTCCCCGGTAACTCCGCGGGACATGTCACTTAATAAAAATACCGCAGTATCCCCTACTTCTTCCGGAGTCGTTGTACGACGGAGCGGTGCTTCTTCTTCAATCTTCTTCAAGATTGTATTGAAGTCCCGGATACCTTTAGCGGATAACGTACGGATTGGACCGGCTGAGATTGCATTCACTCGAATGTTATCTTTACCAAGATCATTTGATAGGTAACGGACATTGGCTTCAAGTGACGCCTTAGCCACTCCCATTACATTATAATTTGGCATGACACGTTCACCGCCAAGATACGTCATCGTGACAATGCTGCCACCTTCCGGCATGATTTCTTTCGCAGCTTTAGCTACAGCGGTTAAAGAGAAAGAACTGATATTATGGGCAAGCAAGAACCCTTCACGGCTCGTGTTGAGGAACTCTCCGTCAAGTTCCTCCTTGTTGGCAAATGCGATACTGTGTGCCACGCCATGAATGATACCTGTTTCTTCCTTAATCGTCGCAAAACATTTTTCAATGCTTTCATCCTTCGTTACATCACATTGTATAATGGCGGAAGGCTTCCCTTCCAATGTAGAAGATAGTTCCCTAACGCTTTTTTCTGTACGATCTTTTCCGTAGGTGAATATCAGCTTTGCACCTGCCTTATGTAAGGAACGGGCAACTCCCCATGCAATACTTCTTTTATTCGCTACACCCATTATGACAAACGTTTTTCCCTCTAATGAAAAAGTCATCGTATGTGACCTCCTAATTTTAATACAAGTTATTAGTACCTGCTACTAATGACAGTATACCAAATTTCCTCTGATAAAAACACCGTTTTCTGAAGTCCCTTTGGAATATCGCTTCCCCAAAAGGCCTGCTTTAACTTATAGTAAATAACCCATGAATAATGTAGCTAATCCAAAATAAATCAGAACACTGATAATGTCATTGATAGTTGTAATGAATGGTCCTGAGGCTACCGCAGGGTCAATCTTCATTTTATGCATGAGGAGCGGTACAAGCGAGCCCGCGAGTGTGGCAACTATTAAAGTAATGAAAATCGATATTCCAACCAATAAACCCAGCATCAGATCACCTTGCCAAATATATACAATAAAAATGATGGCTGTTCCACATGTCAGGCCAGTGATGAGGCCAGTCCCCGCCTCCCGTATGACGAGCTTCCACTTGCTTGCCTGCTCCAATTCCCCTGTTGCAATTCCCCGTACCGCCACGGCCAATGCTTGTGTTCCTGTATTGCCAGCCATGCCGCCAATCAATGGAATAAATACAGCCAGGATCGCTTTTTGGCTAAGTGTCTCCTCGAAACGACCAATAAGGCTAGCGGTCAATAAGCCTAAGAACAAGAGAATGATCAACCATGGCAACCGTTTTTTTGCAGCAGAAAAGGGACTCTTATCAACATGATCGAGATCTGGTACACCCGCTAATTTAGAATAATCATCGGATGCCTCTTCATCCATGACATCAATGATATCATCAACTGTAATGATCCCTAACAAATGGTTTTGAAAATCGACGACTGGCACGGCAAGGAAATTATAGTCCCTTATTTTACGCGCAACCTCTTCCTGGTCTTCAGATACAGGTACGGATACTACCCGGTCATCCATTAGATCACCAATTAAAGCATCTTCATCAGCTATGATCAATGTCCTGAGCGATAAGACACCAAGAAGTTTCTTATCCTGATCGGTAACGAACACATAATATATCGTCTCCGCTTGCGGAGCTTCCCTTTTTAAGATCTTCATGGCTGATCGAGCCGTTTCGTTTGCTTCAATGGCGATGAACTCTGTCGTCATGATACTTCCCGCTGTATACTCTTCATAGTTTAGAAGCTCTTGGATTTCACTTGCCGCTTCATCATCCATGATGGTCAAATAGCTGACGGCCTGCTCATCATTGATTTCATTTAGGACGTCAGCCGCGTCATCTGCATACATATGGGAAAGCATATCAGCCACGTAAGAAGGATTCATTTCAGCCAGCAGGCTTTCGAAATCCTCTTTATCTATTTCTATATTTTCAAAAAGGCCAGCCATTTCTTCCGGTGACAAATATCTATATACGACGGATCTGAATTCATCTGACAAGCTTGTATAAAATTGGGCCTGATCATATGGATGCATTTCAAGGAACTCCGTACGGAACTGATCCAGATTTTCCGTTTTAAGCGCTTCAAGCAAAAGCCCGTTATTCATTTGAACACGTTCCCTTTCCTTCATCTCCTCCATAACCTGCACCTCCTAAAACATATTTTTTCATTTCCTCGTTTATATTTTATTTTTTTAAATAATACTATACTAATACCATAAACATATACAAAACAAACAAAGGGTGTGTCAAATGAACATCGATATCATAGGGGACATTCATGGATGTTTCGCCGAATTCAAGCAACTGACGGAAAAAATGGGCTATACATGGGATACTGGGATTCCTGTCCATCCCTCCGGAAGGGTTCTCGGCTTTGTAGGGGATTTAACCGATCGCGGCCCTAATTCCCTTCAAGTAATCGAGGTTGTCCATGAATTAGTCATTAACCAAAATATTGCAAGGTATGCCCCAGGAAACCATTGCAATAAATTGTATCGTTATTTTTCAGGCAATAAAGTTCAAATATCACATGGTTTAGAGACTACAGTAGCTGAATATGAATCCCTAAACATTCGGGAGCAGAAGAAAATCCGAAAAAAATTCATGGATCTGTATGAACGTTCCCCACTATATCAACTTATTGATGATGGACGACTGATCATTGCCCATGCGGGAATTCGCAGTGATTATATTGGCCAATATAGCAGTAAGGTAAAAACCTTTGTCCTCTACGGTGATATCAATGGCTCCAAACATCCAGATGGGTCTCCGGTCAGGAAGGACTGGGCTCAATCCTACAAAGGGAAAAAATGGATCGTGTATGGTCATACACCAGTCCCTGAAGCAAGACGAGTCAATCATACTTACAATATTGATACAGGCTGCGTCTTCGGTGGAAAACTAACAGCTGTCCGTTATCCTGAAATGGATCTTCAAGAGGTGCCTTCAACCATGCCATATATAGCGGAAAAATTCAGGACATCTTTTGATTAACCAAAAAAACTCGCCATCTTGGTGAGTTTTTTTGCGTCTATGGATTTTTGCTTAATCTTGTTTTCGGCTTGATGCGGGCCGGTTATAAAATCAGGAATCCCAGCCTATACTTCCCTCGAGCAATCGAGTCATATCTTCAGGTAGCTCTTCTTGAAACAACATCATCTTCTTTGTGAAAGGATGTAAAAATTTCAATTCAAAACAATGAAGGGCCTGGCGAGAGATATCCCTCCTGCTCCCTCCATATAAATCATCACCAGCCAATGGATGACCAATATGGGCCATATGGACCCTTATTTGATGTGTCCTCCCTGTTTGGAGTTCCAAATTGAGGAATGTGTGCGACCCAGTGTGTGCCAATACCTTAAATAGAGTACAGGCATACCGGCCATCGTCCCTGACTTCCCGTTCAATGATGCTGGTCGACTTTCTGCCAATTGGCGCAACTATCTCCCCTTCAGGTCCATCAACGAGTCCTTCGGCTATGGCTTGGTATCTCCGTTTAACCTTTCCTGATTTTTGTTGTTCACTTAAAAGGTGATGGATATGCCGATGCTTGGCAATTAAAACCAACCCCGATGTGTCGCGGTCAAGCCTTGTAACAATATGGATCGTTGCCTGTATTCCCTTCTTCTTATAATATCCCGCCAAGCCATTGGCCAGACTGCCGTTGGGATGCTCCCGGGAAGGAATGGTATTCATGGAAGAAGGCTTGGCCACCACCAATACAAATTCATCTTCATACCTGACATTTAGGGGGATGGGTTCTGGCAAAAGGCCTTCACTTGCCTGCTCCGGCGGAAATATGACGGTGATGATGTCGCCGGTTTCAATCCGTTCCCTTACGGTTACTTCTTCACCGTTCAACTGGATATATCCACCTTTAAACTTAATATCCGTTAATGCTCGTTTTGAAATATCGCATTTGCTGAGAAACTCTCGCAATAAAGAGCCAGAATCCTCTTCAAAAACCGACCAGGTCAAAGAAAAGTTTTGATTTGACATGAGGTGAGTCTATCTCCTTAATTAGCAATAAATGAATCATGCACTCTTTTCCAGAAAGGAAAAGGGCGGAATCTGGCAAATCGGATCTTTTCATCTGCAACTCGGCACTGTATCGACTTGACGTCTTCTTGAAGCAGGGTCAAATGATCGATCGTAATTTGAAAATTGACAGCATTGACCGGCCGGAACATACATGTATGATGTGCCGGCAGCAGCAGAGGAGATCCGACCGTCCTAAACACCCGGTTATTAATGGATGCCAATTCGGTAATCTGAATGGCATCGATTGATGGATGGACGATGGCTCCACCAAGCGCCTTATTATAAGCCGTACTTCCAGATGGCGTCGCAATGCATAGACCATCTCCGCGGAACGTCTCAAAATGCTGGCCGCGTATCTCAACATCCATGACAAGCGTCCCTTCAACACTTTTGACTGTCGATTCATTCAAAGCCAAAAATCTGGTTTCGCGTCCTCCATGCTGATAACGGACGATTGTTTCGAGCAGTGGATACTCCACCACTTGAAATGGGGTTTTTGCTAAAGCTATCACTAATTTTTCAATTTCATCAGGGGTCCAATCTGCATAAAAACCAAGATGTCCTGTATGTACACCAACAAAGGCGGTTTTGTCCAATCTATTACTATAACGGTGAAATGCATATAATAATGTGCCATCACCACCGACAGAAATGACAATATCCGGCTGATCTTCGTCATATTCCAAATGAAAGTCCTGAAGATACGTTCGCATCCTTTGCATTAAAGTATTCGATTTCGCATCTCCTTTTGACGTAATCGCAAATTTCATGTAATCCCACCTTACAATTTAGATTTCTTTTTGTTCATTTATACGTTTAAGAATCTTTCTTCCTGGAAAAAAGACGCTGTGCTTCCTGGATTTCCGTACGGATTTGCGACATCTCTGCATCAAGCAGGAAGGCGGCCTCAGCTGCGCGTTTTAGCCGCAGTTGAATATCTTCCGGAAAAATGCCTTTATATTTATAATTTAAAGAATGTTCTATCGTAGCCCAAAAATTCATCGCAAGTGTCCTGATTTGAATTTCGGCAAGTATATTTTTTTCGCCATGGATCGTCTGGACCGGGTAGCGGATGACAACATGATAAGAACGGTAGCCGCTTGCTTTTTTATGGGAAATATAATTCCTCTCCTCAACTATCTCAAAGTCATTGCGACCTCGTAAAAGTTCAACTACCTGTTCGATATCATCCACGAACTGGCACATCATGCGAAGTCCTGCAATATCCTGAATTTCGGTTCCCAATTTATCAATGGCAATATCCTTCTGACTCGCCTTATCCAAAATACTGACAATCGGCTTTACCCTGCCTGTTACAAATTCAATCGGTGAGTGAATATTCTCTCTCTCAAACTGTTTCCTTAATCCCTTTAGCTTAACCTTTAATTCTTCGACAGCCTGAGTATAAGGCGCCAAGAAATCGTCCCAACTCTCCATTGCCACACCACCTATATCTATCTAAAAAGCGTCTGTTCAACTCTGGTATGGGCAGAACGCTCTCCTTATCCTGCAGTCCTATGACATACTGCCAATTCACCACTGGATCCTATTGAATCTTTCTCTAAAAACAAAAAGTATGTATTAATTTCTCTATAAACGGTAATCCACTTCCCGTGTTCAACGTTTTTATTTTATCATATCCTGCAATTGATTCCTAAATATTCAAGTACAATAGCAAAAAATTATTGTATTCAATTTGACAGCTTGAATGGTTCTTATATGATTAACCTAAGATATTTAGTCAGAAAGGAAGGGACACATGAGCCAGCATATTGAAATTGAGTTTAAAAACCTTTTGAAAGAAAACGAATTTCGACAACTGATTGATTATTTTCATATCGGGACATCGAACTTTAAATCACAGAAAAATCATTACTTCGATACATTCGAATTCCATTTGAAAAATCTGGACTCTGCGCTTAGGATCCGGGAGAAAAACGGCTGTTACGAGCTAACTTTAAAACAGCCTGCTACAGAAGGATTATTGGAAACGAATCAAGATATCTCTAAAGAAACCGCTTATGCGTTTCTGAATCAAAACACTTTCCCTGAAGGGGAGATCCAACAGCTTATCATTGAATGCGGAGTTAATCCAAAGGATTTTACCTGTTTTGGGACATTAAAGACCGACCGTTATGAATTCCCTTACAAAGAGGGTTTACTTGTTTTAGATCATAGTTCATATGTGAATCAGGAAGATTTCGAGCTTGAATATGAAGTGACGGATTCAAAAGCCGGTAAAGAAAATTTCCTGACTCTCCTTGAAACCCTTCAAATTCCGGAAAGAGAAACCGAAAATAAAGTTAAGAGGTTTTATCGCGCCAAATTCCAGGAATAATCCTGTTTGAACCATATTCGGAGGTGGGAAATTTGATAATCCAAGATTTCAAGACTTTTATGGAATTGCAGGCAATCCAGCAATTCACAAATGGAAACATCCCTAAAACTGTTTCATCTCGATCCGTTTTCCAGGACATGCTGTCGGAACTGGTTTCGGGTGATGCTCTTGAAGGCACTTCACAGACATTGGGTTCCTTATTATCCAATGTGGAAACGGAAACGAAGTCTTTTCTTCAATCCAGCAGACTGACATCCAATAACCAGATAGCTGCTGCCCATACTAACGGTGAGACTCGCGAAGCCGTCACAAATTACGATCAAATCATCAGCCAGGCGGCCAGCTTGTATAATCTCCCGGAAAAACTGATTAAGTCGGTCATTAAACAAGAATCGAACTTTAACCCTGAAGCAACCAGTTATGCTGGTGCAACTGGCCTTATGCAGTTAATGCCCGCAACTGCAAGGAGCCTGGGAGTTGATGATGCAACCGACCCTGAACAAAACATCATGGGCGGGAGTAAATATTTAAGTCAAATGATGGCCCGTTATGACGGGGACATCCAGGTTGCCCTTGCTGCTTATAATGCCGGACCAGGAAACGTAGATAAATATAATGGAATTCCGCCCTTTAAAGAAACTCAGAATTATGTCCAAAAAGTATATGGCACATTTTCAAGCTAATGAAAGCTGACCCTGATATTTTTGATGGGTCAGTTTTTTTCATATGTGTACATATATTTCTTATCCAAAACCGCACAAAAGTTTAAGTCCCCAAAAGCGGTCTTTTCCGTTCATTCCCCTGTGTCATACTACAGATGTAAAATTTTCTTCAAGCTATATATTTGTTATATCAGTACGTCATTGATAAAATATGTATAAACATCAACCATCTTTCAATAAAAGGAGTAATCAACATGATGCAAGGGAACCCTACACCATATGAATTAATTGGAGAAGGGCAATTACACAGGTTAATTGATGTGTTTTACTCCAACGTTAATCAACACCCGGATCTACTGCCGATTTTCCCTGACGATTTAACAGAAACGGTCCGTAAACAAAAACAATTTATGACTCAATATTTAGGTGGTCCCTCTTTATATACTGAAGAACATGGCCATCCTATGTTGCGGGCTCGACATATACCTTTTGAAATTACGCCAGAACGAGCGAAGGCATGGCTCTCATGCATGTATCAAGCTATGGACGAAGTGGGCCTTGAGGGTGAAATAAGAGAGTTTTTCTATCACCGCCTTTTTTTGACGGCACAGCATATGATCAATACATCCGGTACTGATGGGAAAGGAGAAGACAGTTGAGCGCACATAAACCAGTTTTCAATATTTCCGATTGGATCAAGACGCAGCATTGCTATGATATAGGAAAAAAGCCAATTGAAATTTATGTTTTTGTTGATCCGCTTTGTCCCGAATGCTGGGGCTTAGAACCAATTATTAGAAAATTACAGATAGAATATGGCCAATTATTCAGTTTACGCCATGTTTTAAGCGGTAAAATCGATTCTCTTAATATGGGGAAAAATAAAAATTATGAAAACCTTGCTCATGTTTGGGAAAAGACAGCCAGCCGCTCGGGAATGTCCTGTGATGGTAGCCTTTGGTCTGAAAACCCAATCTCTTCTCCATATACAGCTTCCATCGCAATAAAAGCAGCGGAATTGCAGGGCCGTAAATTGGCCATTCGCTTTTTAAGGCAGCTTCAAGAATATGTATTCATTGGGAAAAAGGATATATCCAATATCGAGGTCTTGACCGAGTGTGCCAAAACGGTTGAACTGGATGTGGAGGAATTCCTTGATGACATCAATTCTTCCAGTGCAGCCAAAGGTTTTCAATGTGACTTGAAAATAACCAGCGAAATGGAAGTGACTGAAATACCTTCCCTTGTCTTTTTCAATCAAAATATTGAAGAAGAGGGAATAAAGGTTTCGGGTGTCTATTCTTACGAGGTATATGTTCAAATTTTAGAAGATATGCTTAATGGTCTTCCCGCCCCTGCAAAACCACCCTCTATCGAAGAGTTTTTAAGCTGTTTCAAACTGGTGGCCACCAAGGAAATCGAAACGGTTTATAATATGAATAAGAATAACGTCGAGTTGGAAATGAAGAAACTTGTTTTAAAACAGTTGGCAGAGAAAATTCCGGCTAAATACGGGACGTTTTGGAGATATACAAAGAAGCAGTAATGATTTTGACTGCTTCTTTGCTATTCAAAAAAAGGGAAAAACCATGCAAATCAAATGATTGCATGGTTTTTATTATAAGAAATAAGGGGATGGGAGAAACTTTTTTCACGATCAAACAAAGGGGTAAATGTTTGTTTGTGATTTATTTCACAATAAATAATATAACAGATAATCCATTTATGTTTCAACTATATGTATTACTTTTCACAAATTGTTCATAATATATACTTTTCTATTATCATTATCCCTTAGGTGTATTGTAAAAAGAGCGTCTTTTTAATTTAAAGGTTTATTGCTATCTTCTTTCTGATTGATTTCTGATATGTAAGGATATACATTAGATTGTGAAAAACATCACATATTAGTGCATATCCTTTTCAAACATTTGTCACTTTTTTACAACAGCCTCATTTCACTTCAACAACATGAAAAAACCCCAGCAAATCGCGAAATTTGTTGGGGTTTTCATCTATTTATACGAAAAAGGGGATGGGAGAAATTTCACGACGAACAAACAAAGGGGTATATGTTTGGGATGTGATAACTTCTTATCTGTACTATATCAGATTATACACATTAATTGCAAGAACTTTGTGCGCATTTTCACATTATTGTCATATTCTTAGAATACTGCTTATTCTAAAACATAAAATCTAATAAAGGAGCAGATGATCATATACTGCTGTCAGGTTGGAGGTGACCAAATTGAAAGGCTTTATTCTACTCATACTCTTAATAGGGTCGCTATTCGTTCAGCTACTCGGTATCATGCACCTCATTCCTCTGTATTTCACCTCCCCAATTTTATTTTTTGTTTTCTTCATTATTCTTCACAGCTTAAATCAAAGAAATCGTTTTAAAGGATTATAACGGATATTCATATAAGAGAAGAAGGGACCAAAACTGAAGTAAACCCAAAAAGTTAGACATTTATTTAATTAGGCAGTCTTGAGGGGCATGAACCCGGTAATCTCGGGTTCTTGAACTAAGGCTCTCAACTAAATATGCATTCTCTGGACGTTCATTTCAGCCTGTAAAGCCTCTAATGGATCCTTCTACTGGTATTTTCTTCGTTTCTTTTTTCATGGATGGACGCCCCTTTTTATTCGGTTCAAGATCGTCAATCCCGTTCTCCCCCAATTGCTTTAGCCACTTATCCATAGTAGAGGGAGAAGCAATATTATACCAGCAGCCGTTTGGGTACTTGACACTCCAAAATCGTTCATATAGTTTTAGTACATCCATCTTCATATCATAATTGGTATTAAATTGGTTGGCGACAGATCTAAATGAGTCAACTCCTTCTAAATAAGCAAGGACAGTTTTAATTATAACTCTAATGAATATTTTGTCATAAAAAATAGCACCCCAATTGTTAGATGGTGTCTAACAATTGGGGTGCAGTTCAGCCGCTCGGGTCCCTTTCGAATCCTATTTATTCAAAAGCTCTTCCAACTCATTTAATTTCTCTTCGAATACATTCATGGCTTCTTGTACAGGCTCGGCTTTTGTCATATCGACCCCTGCCTTTTTTAGTACTTCAATCGGATAATCAGAACTTCCTGATTTCAGGAACTCCAGATACCTTTTGACAGCGGGCTCTCCTTCTTCAAGGATTTGCTTGCTTAATGCTGTTGCTGCACTTATTCCAGTCGCATATTGATAAACATAGTAATTATAGTAGAAATGTGGAATACGTGCCCATTCCAAACCGATTTCTTCATCAATTGTCACATTCTCACCAAAGTATTTCTTGTTCAGCTCATAATATTCCTTAGTTAACATATCAGCTGTCAACGCTTCCCCATTTTGAGCTTTTAAATGTATGGAATGTTCAAACTCCGCAAACATCGTTTGGCGGAACAATGTTCCACGGAAACCTTCTAGATAATGATTCAATAAATAGATGCGCTTCTTTTCATCCTCGATTGTATTGAGTAAGTAATCATTCAGCAGGTTTTCATTACAAGTCGAGGCAACTTCCGCTACAAATATAGAATAATTACCGTATGGGTAAGGCTGATATTTACGCGTATAGTAGCTATGGACCGAATGCCCGAACTCATGAACGAGCGTGAATAAGTTATTGACGTTATTTTGCCAGTTCATTAAAATATATGGATTCGTCCCGTATGTACCAGAAGAATAGGCACCGCTTCGTTTCCCTTTGTTTTCATGCACATCGACCCAACGGTTTTCAAATCCCTCTTTCAAAACATTCAAATAGTCCTCCCCAAGCGGAGCAAGCCCCTTTAGGACATAATCTTTGGCCTCCTCATATGTCACTTCCATCTTCACTTCTTTAACAAGCGGAGTGAATAGATCATACATATGAAGTTCTTCTAATCCTAGTACTTTTTTACGTAAATCAAGATAACGGTGCAGTAACGGCAAGCTGTCATTGACTGTTTTAACGAGATTATCGTATACTGTCTCCGGAATGTTATTGCTACTTAACGCCGCTTGGCGTGCTGAATCATATTTTCGGACTGTGGCATTGAAATTATGGTTTTTCACCTCACCTGACAGGGTTGAAGCAAATGTATTACGGAACTCACCATACTTGCTGTATACCCCTTTAAATGCCTCCTCACGTACACGGCGATCTTCACTCTCAAGAAAACTGATATACCTTCCATGAGTTATTTCCACTTCATTTCCCTCTTCATCCTTGATGGTCGGGAATTTCAAATCAGCATTGTTAAGCATACCGAAAGTATTGCCTGATGCATCGAGTACTTCTGAAGCTTGTGCCAATAATTCTTCCTGCTCGGCAGATAGGATATGGGGTCTCTGAAGATTGATTTCCTCTAATGAATGTTTATATAATTTCAATTCTTCTTTTTCTTCCAAAAACCCTTCCACTTTGCTTTCGTCAATACTCAATAGCTCAGGAACCATATATGAAAACGCAGCCGCTGCCTGGGCGTATAAAGCTTTTGCCCGATCTTCCATCCCTTGATAAAAAGGATTGGTTGTATCTTGATCATTGCGCATATGTGAATAAGAATAAACTTTCCCTAGCTTCTCAAATACTTCATCTTGGAGTTGAAGAGCCGAAAATAACTTTTCTGCGCTTTCGCCCAAAGTCCCTTTATGTCCCTCCGCTTTCTTGAGATCTTCTTTTACTGCTTGGAAAGCAGCTTCCCAATCTTCTTCGGTGGCGAAGATATCTTCCAGTCTCCAAGTATCTTCCGCAGCTATTTCACTTCTTGAGGGTAATGCATTCACTTTAGTTTCTTGTGCCATTAAAATTCCTCTCCATTCTATAGAAAACTCGCCATTCAGCTAACAATCACCAAACCGGATCAATGCTTCAAACAGCTTCATGCTTCCTTAAAGATTTTAAATCCTCGTTCCTATTACTATTTCTCCATTAACAAAAATAATCCTGCCAATTCATCTGAATTCAAGATAAATAGAGATGTTATCCCCGATTATACTGGATATTCCCCTTTTCCATCATCAATTTATGCTTATCATAGAAATTTTTTTCCATCATTTGACCGTGGTCACTGGTGAAGGGAATGGAAAATGCCTTTTCAACTTTAAATACCCCCTCTTCCTCCTTTGAAATGTAACCCAATTTCTCTAATAGCTTGATATATTGATCTAAAGGATATTCCACGGGTTTTTCATGAAGCAATGGTAACGGTCTGAACTTTATTTCCCCCTTTTTTGAGCGCTTCTTAAAAAAGTGGATAATATCAGCCATAGAAATCTTTTCCCCAGGTTTTTTCTCTTGAAACACATCCATGTAAAACCATGCCTGCCATTCAATCGGGGAAGTTTCAATCAACAGCATCCCTCTGACGGGAACACCCACTTCAATGGGAATTGCCGCAGGTGTAATATGATGTAAATAGAGCCCTTCGAAAAAAGGATCGCTTCTCCGTGCAGTTTTCACACGATGAAGGGTCCAGTCTTTTCGTTTGTTTCTCCACGCAGGCAGAAAAGGGAAACGGAAGCAGTTTTGGGGCAATGCCCGACTAGGGGGTAGGAGCGTTAAAGAAGCAGTCGTCAATTCGGCAAAGACGGTTCTAGGGGTAAAAGGAGTGAGGTTCTTCAATACTGATAAATGATTAGTTTCCGGACAATACATCCAAAGAAACGGATGGTGGCAACTGCCGGTGACGAAGAGCCATTGAAATCCGGATAAACTGAATTCATACATGCTTTTCCTTTTTAGGCGTTTTGCAGCGAGGATCCAAATTGGCATGATGCCTACGCTTTGATAGGCTCTTGTCCGTTCAATGAATTCAATCTCCGGAATAACTGAGCATTGAAATTCTATTGCATAGCGATTACCTCCTATCGTAGCTAAGATATCAGCCCTTTTCTTGATTTCGGGCAGGTAGGCTTCTAGATCCACTTGATAACCGTGTGATGAAAACCACTGAAACAATTTTCTTTTTCCCATTAAATGATAGGCGGATTCCGGTTCTGAAGAAGCACGGCATGAAGAATTATTTTTATGGGCGAAATGCGGGACCCTGACGTTTCCTGCTTTAATCGACATTTCCGTCTTGCAGCAGGGACAATAATAATCTGTTGACTTTCTCCATTCAGCAAGCAAGTTTGCCGGTATCTTTTCAGGAAGGGTAATCCAAGTCCCATCACTCTTTATCGCAGTTAACATACATCTCCTCCTCACCACTACATTCGCTTGCATAGCAATGGATTCCTTTTAATTTTCAAAAAAAAAATGCCTGATCGGCATAAAGGAAAAGTAATATCTAAAGAAGGGGGGAAAGCAATCGGCAAGTGGATTCCAACACTTTCAATCCAAAATTCCGTTTGGAAAACGCATTGATTTCCACTTCTTGGGATACCTTTATATCTTCCAAAAAATCATTTACCAGCTGTTGTGTACTTTCCGTCCGGTAGAGAAAGGCATTGACTTCGAAATTCAAGTGAAAGCTTCTCATATCCATATTGGTTGTCCCAATTGAGGCCATTTGGTCATCAACGATGATGATTTTACTATGCATGAAGCCTTCATTATATTGGAATATACGAACTCCCGAAGTAAGCAATTCGGGAAAATAGGTTCTCGAAGCATGAAATACAATTCGCTTATCGGGGTTCTTTGGGACGAGCAGCCTGACATCCAAACCACTTAAAGCAGCTACCTTCAATGCTTGAAGGATATCGTCGTCAGGAACGAAATAGGGAGATGCAATCCAGACAGACTTTTCTGCTGAAGTAATCATCTTAAAAAAAATGCTCTTAATGATCGTCCACTCACTATCCGGCCCTCCGCCAATCAATTGAACTCCGCCATGCCCATCATTGATCGGCATGCCGGTCAGGAGGTATTCATCCGTTAAAAAGCTATTATTGGTGCTATAATACCAATCCTGCAGAAATATGAGCTGTAGAGTCCTGACCGCTTCCCCCTTTACGAGAAGATGCGTATCACGCCAGAAACCGAATTTCGGATCATGTCCCAGATATTCATCCCCAATATTGAGGCCACCCATGAAACCGACAGAGCCATCTATCACAATTATTTTACGGTGGTTACGAAAGTTGAATTTATTATTTAATAAAGGGAGCTGCAACGGACCAAAGGCTACCATTTCGACTCCAGCATTCTTCAGTTCATCGATATAGGCGCGAGCTAACTTCCAAGAACCAACCGCATCATAGAGAAAACGGACCACTACCCCTTCTTTTACTTTTTGTATCAAGACATCTTTTAGAACACCGCCAATGCGGTCATCCCTAACTATATAATATTCTAAATGAATATGATGTCTGGCTTTTTTTAATTCTTCGATGATATTGGAGAAAGTCTCCTTACCATTCCTTAAAATCCGGGTTTCAGTCGTAAATGAAATAGGACTATTCCCTAGCCTATTTGCAAGCGTGAATAACTGCTGTGAGTTTTCTCCCATTTCCTTAATTCGATCATTATATTCCGCTTCTCCGCTTATTTTCACGAAACTTTGCTTATCCAAAAAGTACTTCTTGCGAAATATCCTCTCTTTCCGAAAATTACGGCCAAACAAAAAGTAAAAAATGAAACCGATGAATGGGAAAGCGCCAAACATAAGAAGCCATGTTATGGTCTGGATGGGATCCCGATTTTCCAGGAAAATGATGGATCCAATTATCACCAAGAACAGGGTCATTATAAGGCTAGAATAAAAAATCAGCCTACCATCGACTTCACTTGTCAGAAAATACCAAGGGCCGACCAACAAGAGAATTAGCAGACTTATGCCAACTATATTCTTCACCTGGACTACCTCCAATTAACAAACACAGGCACATTTAAAAACCTCCCTGCTTAAGGTAAAAACATTTATTCTTGGACGAAAAGGCCGATTTCTACTGAAATCGGCCTCAACAGTCTATGCGAAATATTTATCGACCGTTGTGAATACATCATTTTCGATGACTATTTTCCCGTACTCTTCAAGCATGTGCACCGTTATTGGTGACTCCTGACTATATTCCAATAAGAGGCTTAACACATTATCGATTTCTTCCTCGTCAATTTCCGCCTCGGAAAACTCGATATAAAGATAATATTTATTTTGATAAACATAAAGTTTTGTCGTCCAGTCATCCAAGCCATGACGCTTGCTTAATGAAATGACATCTTCAAAATCCTCGAATGTCGTGATGAATTCAATCATACCATCTTCGAATGTTATACCGCTTTCTTCATCCTTACCATGAAAATGTTGATCAAGAAGGGTATCCATCTTATCTGATACATTCAATTCCTTAAACTTATCATCTGAAAGAGGCAGCTCGAGTTTCTGACCATCTTTGGCAAGCTGGGCTTTTGTGACCAAAACCTCCAAGCCTTTTTCAAGGGCTTGAACTTGAATCCATAAAGGTCCTTCAATCATGAATTCTTCTTCTTGATGCACTTCATCCATCATTTCCCAAAAAAGTTCCTCACTTCTCTCACGACTGTACCAAATCTCTTCGCGATCGAAGCCTCTTTCCTCAATATCTATATAGGAAATATAAAATTTAACTGTATCGTCATTAATGCGTTCGATTTCCATGATTCCCCTCTCCCTTCCTTTCTCATTTTGAAGGGATAATAACCCCCAAGCGAAAATTGCTCTTAAAAGCTCTTTACCCGTAAGTGAATACTGTAAATCATGATAGTCATTAAAGCATACTATTTTACATCATTTTATGACAAAACCTTGAAGAAGGGAAATAAAAAACATTACTTATCTAAAAAACAATTGTTTGCCTAATATTCCATTCATTCTATAAAATAATTCATCCGTATGCAACTATCACAATGCATGCTTTAATTTTAATCTTACCGCCGTTTATGCCTTATTATATACATGCGATGGTTAATTGCATTCTTATTTTATCTTTAAATGATGACCGGCTATAGGGACTTGCTTGAGATGCCAAACATCCCTGTCGCCCATGGATCTAAAATTGGACGAAAAATCGGTTTTGTATAAAGAAAAAGCCCTGCACAATTCCTGGCAGAGCTTGAAAGACATTATTAGTTGACCATACGTTGCGCTTCCCGTAACTGGAAGGTTCGGACTTTACGTGGTAAAAAGCGTCTTATCTCATCTTCGTTATAACCTACTTGAAGCCGTTTCTCGTCAAGGATAATTGGACGTCTCAACAATCCCGGGTTTTCCTTGATCAATTTATATAATTCTTGAAGAGGCAGGCTCTCTAAATTTACGTTTAACTTTTGGAAAGTTTTAGACCGTGTTGAAATGATTTCATCGGTCCCATCTTCTGTCATTCGAAGAATTTCTTTAATTTCATCAATTGACAACGGTTCAGAAAAAATGTTTCTTTCTTTATATCCAATCTCATGTTCCTCTAACCATGCTTTTGCTTTTCTGCATGAAGTACAACTAGGTGATGTATATAATGTTACCATGTTTACTCACACTCCCTAAATATAGAATCGGTGATCTATGAGGGGAAATCTACTATTAGTATTCATAAGTACCACTCTAATTTGAAATAATTTTAAATAAGTATTTCATATTGTTTATTATACACTAATTCATTTAAAATGAATACCCTTTTTGATATTTGAAAAAATCCTTTTAAACTTCTTGTTTAGCCTGTACTATAGCTATTTCGTTTTTTTATGTAATACATTGAAATCACTTTTTCTAATTGAAAATACCTACCTACCATTCTCATTTAACTCTCAATTCAGCCCTCATGATTTTGTCAATTTGCTCGTTACTTTTATTTACCCCCAATCCTTGTCAATAAACAAGATCATGTTAATATATTTTCTTTAATAAAAAGCAAATTCCTCCTTTTACAAGAAAAACCATTCTTTTAGCACATATAATACCAAAAGTGAATAAGGGAATTCAAAAGAATCGGCAAGTAGGGAACAATCTACCATCCAGAAGTTATAAATATTCATTTTCCTCAAAAGATGCACAATGTGCAGGTGAACAACCGGCACTTTCAGACTGTAGCATATTCGAAAAAAAGCCAGTTTCCTCTGTTTTATTCTTTAAAAAAGGTTCCAGTTGATTTCAGAAATTCGCTCCTGCCGACTGTCTGCAAAGCCTCATCAAAGCAAGCATCTGCGGGGTCTCGGCAAGCCAGTTATTCGACAGGAGTGTCGCAAATTTCAAGCGCAAAAATACATGAAGGATAACCAAGTCTTGTTTTAAAATTACGGTTCGGGGTGAGACACTTCCGAACTTATCGACAAAATGAAAGGGCCGAAAACCGGCCCTATTTCTCAGACTTCCATCTCTTTAAAAATATCCGTTTCCTGACCAGCATTCAAGCTTAGTACATCCTCTACATCCTGATAAGACTTTCCATAAAGGTCGTCATCTTTGTAGGTATGGATTTCAGAATAAATCTCTTTCATAAAATCAAAAACGTCTTCTTCTTCAACAGATGGATTTGCCGGCCAATATAAGATTTCCATTGGAGTATTCTCTTTGGTGGCAAGCGATTTTCTGCTGTAGGAAATCGAAGAAGCATGCTTGAATCCTTCCCTTTTATAAAATCTCAGCCTTTTAAATGTATCATCATCATTTTCTTGAACTGGTTCGACTTCCAGCAAAATCGTTTTCTGCTTTTTTTGCAATTTCTGGATCAATTTCCTTCCTAATCCCTGCCCCCTTGATTTCTTTGATACAAATAGGTAATCAACGAATATAAACTCTTCCCCTTCCACATACAATAAAACATGGTCGGGACCTTCATCCTTTATATATATTTCCTGCTTATCTTCTAAGAGAACTTCAATATGTTCTTTAGACTTCATTTCTTCAATGGGGAAATACTGGTTTAGTTTTTCATACCAATTCATGATTTAATCTCCTCTTTTGCTAGTTTATTCTTTCCAGATTTTCTCTTATCCACTACAATGGAACTTAAATAGCTTTAAAACAATATTGGGGGGGTTGGATGTTCAGTTACTTTATTGACTTTGTTTTAGTCGCAGCTTGCGTTATTGGCATCACTGCCGTAAATGGCGTTGTGACGAATGGTATCGGCGAAAAATGGTTTGGAGGGAAACGTCACTCTCATATTTTCGATCAATCGAGACGAATTCAGTCAGGGTGGAATCAAGTTGGCGGGAATAAAAAGCGGTAATTTTAGAAAGAAATCGGATGACCGGAAGGATATTCCTTAAGGCCATCCCCTTTTTTTCATGGGGTATAATCCACTCCCTTTGTATATCGATTTGCTGCATTCCATAATAAATATTCATCAATCCCATTATCATTTAACGCTTTTATTTGGGCTTCCACTTCTTTCTTGCCATACCTTTGGTAATTCCCTTCTCCTAAATACGAAGCAGTAAAATCTTGAAGCCAAGGTCTTGAAGTTGGCGGGGTTTTTAATTCCTTCAGCTTCCCATTTTCCAATTTCGCATATTCCTTAACGAGATTATAGGGCTCCAAATCAGGCTTATCGATACCAAAATAAGATGTCCAATGACTTGGATAGATCATTGAGGAAATTACATCCACGTTCTCAGAGATTTTAGTGAAGTTCTGTCCAATTCCAGGGGCTTCAGGTAACGTAGCCGCATATCCAAAAATATCCACCGACACTTCCACACCATATGGCTCCAGTTGTTTCTTCGCATAACTTACGAAGTCCGTCACTGCCTGAACCCTTTTAGCTGTATGACTCACTTTCGCTTCATCATATTCACCGATATCATATTTCAAATCATTTTCTTTATTTTCGAATCCTTCGGGAAAACGGACATAGTCAAATTGAATTTCTTTAAAACCCATTTTTGCCGCTTCAATGGCAATACCGACATTATAATCCCAAACCTCTTTTAAGAATGGGTTAACGAAGGCTTCACCTCTACCATTCTTCCATACCTCTTCGCCATCTAAAAATGACAATTCAGGCTTCTCTTTAGCCAGAAGTGAGTCTTTAAAGACAACTACCCTTGCAATCGGATAAATCTGCTTATCCTCAAATTTTTTCAGCATTGCCTTAGGATTCTTTATGTAGTCTTTACCAATCCCGGCATATGGAGAATCGGGATTTTTGGTCTTATACGTTACGTTCCCCCAATCATCCTTAATATCAATGACCATCGCATTCAAATCGGTTTCATCTACATATTTAATAAGTTCATTCAATTTATTGCCACCCGCTGCAGGCCCTGTCACATATATTCCACGCACAGCATCCGGATAGGCGAATTTCAACCCCGAATCAAAAACAAAACGCGGTGCATTCACAGGCAGTTCTTTATTTTCTAATGCTACCTGCCTGGTTTCGTTCATGTCCTGTGCATGAACTGGCTGTTGAATCAGGAATATGCACATACCTGTCATCAACCATTTACTTCTTTGTTTCATTTCCTCCACCTCATTCGCCATCAGTCATCAATATTCAATAAATAAAAATAGACCCCTTTCTTTAATACCACAACCATTTAACTTTACTCCTATATATTATAAATAATTAAAAAAACTCTGCCATAAATAAACACACTTGGATGCAAACACGTTTCCAGCACGTATTCCCTTGTATGTATCTTTCCCTAAAATCACCTGCTCAAGGTGAAATATATAAAACGGTTTTATTTACCTTGTTGCTTTCATTGATCGATACAAACAGACGAAAAATCCGTTCCAGTGGCGTTATTGCCGTTTCGATTATACATTTAATATGAATAAATGCTAAAATACAGTTATAGTGGACAATTCGTATTCTCAGAATGGCATCGATACAGGACAAAACGGCCTTCCACGAGATTTAAATGAGCGTTCCCCTTTCAAGGCGCACATTTCTTTCAAAGAAAGTGGATTCATTTTCTATTTATCCTTACAATAATGAAGAGCGAATATCCATTGATCAATAAACGCATTTAGAGGAGTGACTAGCAGTTGAAAAGGATTTTCTCCGGCATACAGCCATCCGGTTCCGTTACTTTAGGAAATTACATCGGAGCCATGAAACAATTCGTTAACTTACAAAATGAATATGAATGTTTCTTTTGTATTGTTGACCAGCATGCAATTACAGTTCCACAAGATCGCCTTAAATTAAGGAAAAACATTAAAACATTGGCCGCTTTATATTTGGCCATTGGCCTCGATCCAGAAAAGAATACAATCTTCATTCAATCAGAGGTACCTGCGCATGCTCAGGCAGGCTGGATTTTACAGAGTATTTCCTATATTGGTGAACTTGAGCGAATGACACAATTTAAAGATAAATCAGCTGGCAAAGAGGGGGTTTCTGCAGCATTGCTTACATACCCGCCGCTGATGGCAGCCGATATTCTCCTTTATAGTACGGATGTAGTTCCTGTTGGGGAAGATCAAAGACAGCATCTTGAATTGACTCGCGATTTGGCTGAACGGTTCAATAGAAAGCACAATGATATTTTCAAAATCCCGGAAATCAGCCTCCCTACAGAAGGGGCACGTATCATGTCCCTACAAGAACCAACCAAGAAAATGAGCAAATCGGATCCTAACAAAAAGGCAACGATTGCCTTATTGGATGATCCGAAGCAAATCGAAAAAAATATCAAGAGCGCTGTTACCGATTCCGAAGGCATTGTCCGTTACGATAAGGAAAACAAAGCCGGTGTTTCCAACCTGATGTCCATATACTCCATCTTCAGTGGGAAAACCTATTCAGAAATTGAAGAGATGTATGAAGGTAAAGGTTATGGTGACTTTAAAAGTGATTTGGCTGAAGTGGTTCTTGGGGAAATCCTGCCAATCCAGGAACGCTATCATGAATTGATCGATTCACCAGAATTGGATGAAATTCTTGACCGCGGTGCAGAAAAAGCGAACATTGAAGCCAATAAGATGATTAGAAAAATGTATAATGGCATGGGACTTGGCAGAAAGAGATAAAAAAAGACGATCCTCATCGGATCGTCTTTTTTGTTCATAATATCGATGGGCTATCGCCAGCCTCCACTTGCCAAAGCTTTTCAAAAAAAGGCTGCCCCTTCACCAAGTTTTCACAAAGTTGAAGGTGCTTCTCTGACCAGCCTTCCTTCATTTCTTCATATAACTCAAGCCATGCTATCTGAAAATCCATTTCTTGAATGCTTTCATATTTTTCAGGAGCCCATTCTGTATACCAATAGCGGATTTCAGCAGTGTTTTTCGCCGTGAATAATTGGTCCATGGCCATGAATAGTAATTGCTTAAGCTGTCTTTCTTTTCTTGTCAACCCATTCATGAATAAGGGAGACGGCGATAAAATATGATATTCTTTCTCAGATGTAGGTTTTTCAGTAAAGGTGTAATCCATCTCATCATGGTTTTCTATCATGTCATAAACAATTTGTTCCTGCCGGGGAATTATTCTGCTTTTCCTAATCGGAATATGATAACCTATCGTATCAACAGCTAAAATTCCATTTCCATCAGTCACGATAAAACAATAGTCAAGCTGAATTCGTTCATGATTTTTCCTTGCATATGCTTTTTGATACACATCATTCAGCAATGGCTTAGGTAATTCTGACAAGTCGTTTTCTATGTAGTGGAACAATGTTGATGACACTTTCAACAAAGGAACTTGATCTAGTAGCTCGATCCCATCATCCTTCCTCCATTCATGAAAATGACAAATATTATAGCCGTTTTCTTCTCCTTCAAACCAGTTAACCCATACATCATGAAGATATAACATCATTCATCCCTCACTTAAACAAATTTCTGTTTGTCAATCAGTATAGGCAGGAACCATACAATTTATTCCTATTCCAGAAAACAGATTAAGAAAAAAAGAACGTATATAATTAGTTCTTTTTCGATAAGAATTCTTCAGATTGAATAATGAATGATTTTTTCACAGAGAGTTTTTCAGAATTTCTCACTAGGTAATAACCACTACAGTATCCAAGCATATGTGGGTATCCTTTCATTCCAAGCAGAAGGACATCATGAAGAGGATCTGTACGTTTTATTGTGTGCTTTTCTTGTAAATGCTTGCTCCAAAATTCTCGCAGTTTATCTTCCTGATATAATTTAGTCCATTTCGCTAAATATTTTGCTCCTAAATATTTACCCACCGTTCTTTCCGCCAGTCCTTCCATGATCATCGTATCAAGAAGAGTGAATTCTTTTTGATCCTTTTTCAAATGATGTAATCGGCAGACATGATGATATTCGTGGATCAATATGGCCTCCATTTCCTTTTCAGCTATACCCTTGTCGTAAAAAAGGAATAGTTTATCTTTAAATGCCAATCCTGACTTCGTTTCAACCATTTTATTCCACATCCCTGAAGACATGAGCGGAAAAATATATATGGGAACATCAGGCCCTCCCCACAGTTTCTTATAAGAAGTAAACAGGCTTTGTGTTTTTTCCCATGCATTATTTTCTTTTAAATGTTCCCATGTGAGTTTCGTTTTTTTATTTGGCGAATACATACCATGCTTCAATAAATGATGATAAATCATATTCGCATCAAGGGTATTGTTGAATGTACTTTTAAGTCTTTCCATCATCTGGACAGGGCGGTTGAAATCCTTTTTCATCCACTCATCAGTTAAAATAACTCCCATTTCTATACACCCCCGCTTCTTTAGACTATCGTATGATTTTAAAAAGGCGGTTGACACTTTTATATCCCTTGCATAACCTCTATAACACAAAAAGAGCAGATCCCAAGAGATCTGCTCTACCTTCAATTTAATTTATTGATATTTTTTGAAAAGAATAGTAGCGTTATGTCCACCGAATCCAAGTGAATTGCTGATGGCGGCATTAATTTCGCACTTCCTTGCTTTATTCGGAACATAGTCCAAATCACACTCAGGGTCTGGTGTTTCAATATTGATCGTTGGAGGCAATATGCTGTCCCTGATTGCCTGAATCGTGAATATTGCTTCGACCCCACCGGCTGCCCCTAACATATGGCCTGTCATGGACTTAGTTGAACTTAATGCTAGTTTATTAGCATGATCGCCAAAGACTTCTTTGACTGCCATTGTTTCATATTTGTCATTGTATGGCGTACTCGTTCCATGGGCATTCACATATTGGATGTCTTCCGGATTCAAACCTGCATCCTCAATAGCAATTTTCATCGCCCTTGCCCCGCCTTCCCCACCAGGTGCCGGAGCCGTTATATGGAAAGCATCTCCAGTTGATCCATACCCAGCTATTTCAGCATAAATCTTGGCCCCTCTATTCAATGCATGTTCCAGATCTTCCAGAACGATAATCCCTGCACCTTCCCCGATTACGAATCCATCACGATTCAGATCAAAAGGACGGCTAGCAGTTTGTGGATCAGGGTTGGTCGATAAAGCCGTATTTGCACAGAAGCCCGCAACCGACATTTTTGTGATTGGCGCTTCTGCTCCGCCTGTGATCATCACATCGGCGTCGCCCCGTTGAATGGCTTTAAACGCGTCACCAATTGAATTTGTTCCTGTTGCGCAGGCTGTTACCGTACATGAATTGATTCCTTTAGCACCCAGTAAGATAGACACCTGGCCAGCAGCCATGTCCGGAATCATCATTGGTACGAAAAATGGGCTCACCCGCTTATACCCTCTGTTTAAAAAGTTTTCATGCTGTGTCTCAAGTGTCTCCAACCCACCGATACCCGAACCGATCCAGACTCCGACACGTGCTGCATTTTCATCCGTTATTTCCAGCTTACTATCATTATATGCCATAACGGACGCAGCAATTGCATAATGGGTAAAACGGTCCATCTTACGCGCTTCTTTACGATTAATATATGTCTCTATATCAAACTCCTTGATTTCAGCAGCAACTTTAACAGGGAATTCTTCAGCATTCAAACGAGTTAAAGGACCTATTCCTGATTTCCCCTCGATTATATTCTTCCATCCAGTTTCTGCATCATTACCAACTGGTGATATTGCTCCAATACCTGTTACAACTACACGACGATTAGTCATTAGAAATGGCTCCTTCCTTTTTTTAAAGCTTTTATGTTTTGCTTCTTCTTTTTTTATTTACCCCATCTAAGAGCGATAGCGCCCCATGTAAGGCCACCACCAAAACCGACCATGATAATTAGGTCGTTGTCCTTGATTCTTCCTGCTTCCATTTCTTCCACAAGGGCCATTGGAATGGACGCTGAAGAAGTATTTCCATATTTATGAACCGTTTTTGTCATTTTTTCAATCGGGAGACCCAAGCGTTCCCTTGAGGATTCCATAATGCGTATGTTTGCTTGATGCGGTACAAGCAAATCCACATCTTCTTTTGTTAATCCAGCTTTATCCAACACACTTAGGCTGGATTCCCCCATCTGACGGACAGCAAATTTAAATACTTCACGTCCATTCATATGAATGAAATCTCCATCCTGTAATAAGTGCTTCCCACCAGTTCCATCTGCGCCTAATTCAAAGGCAAGGATCCCTTTGCCTTCCGAAACAGGTCCAAGTACAGCTGCACCCGCTCCGTCACCAAATAGTACAGCAGTATTGCGGTCTTCCCAATTGGTTACCTTCGAAAGTTTTTCAACACCGACAATCAATACATGCTTATATGCACCTGTCTTAATGAACTGCTGTGCAGTGATCATTGCATACATAAAACCAGCGCATGCAGCACTTACATCCATTGCAGCTGCACTTTTCGCTCCCAATTTCTCTTGAATCATACACGCGACAGAAGGAAACGACTGATCCGGTGTAACAGTAGCTACAAGAATTAAATCTATCTCTTCAGCCGAAATTTTTGCATTTGCCAATGCAGCTTTTGCGGCTTCATAAGCCATATCTGATGTTTCAATGTCATCATTGGCAATTCTTCTTTCCTCTATACCTGTCCTAGTCCGGATCCACTCGTCAGAGGTATCCATCATTTTCTCTAAATCCGCATTTGTAACGATTTTATCGGGTAAGTAGCGGCCAAGCCCTAGTATTCCAGCGTTCATTTTGCCATCCCCTTATATTTTAATGAGTTATTATAAGCATCTATTATTACCTGGTACTAATTTTATATAAAAAAACACCTCCTTGCAAGAGATAACAGTTTGAAAGGATAAAAGAATCCGTTACTGAAGTCGGACAAATGCCTATGACAAGGGATTTTAGGGACATACATTATAAATAAAAGGAGAAAAGGAGGAATTATTGTGGACATCTTCAATCACAACAACCGGAGTAACCAGGATGATCATTTTTCGAATTTGATGTTTGGCAGGAAAAGTGAACCCCAACAAGAGGAATCGAATGTTGATTACATGCAATTGATGGAGAGCGTTGAAACATTGATGGGCTTATACGGTCAATACAAACCGGCCATTGATAAAATTAATCTGAACCCATTGATCGCCAAGTTCTTGAAAAAAGAATAAAAAAATGCAGGCTGTCCTTTTATTTGGACAGCCTACGTTTAATTAACGCTGAGCATCTTGTTTCCCAAGCTCATAAGCTTCTTGCATTACGTTTTTAAAGAGCTCCATGAATGGCTCTGCCATCTCCATTGAGAATGGAATCCCGTTTGCTTCAAGCTTCGCTTTAGCCTCAGGGAAGTACTTCATGGCGATCCCCATAAATTCAAGAGTTTTATCTGAACTCATTTTGTGTTTCCCCCTATCATTTGAATATCAATATTATCATAATTCCAGATGTCCCTTTCGTAAAGGGCATAAATATAATATCATGAATATCATTTGATATTAATTTCGGTCCTTGAACATTATAGTACAAAACATATAAGTTAGAGGCAAATATACAGTTTTGACCTTCTTAAATAACGAAAGTACTCGATCACAAAAAAATTGTGATTCGAATGTTCTTTGTTCATAATTGCCCTCAAATTTGATTATCCGGATTATCCAGCCATTCCCTCTTCAATCACGCTTTCTCCACTTTTTAAGTAAGTTTAATCGTTTATTATGTTTTCTTTGTAAAGCAATGCCTTCTTCTGGATCTATTTTGCTAGGCACCTCAAATATTGATCCTTTATTGATTTTAGTTGTTGATTGGGAATTGAATGAACCCAAACTTTCACCAAATATTAACTTTGCACATTTATTCCAATGATCATCTATACTGCTGCACAATTGGATATCCCTATCGGAAGAGGAAGTAAGCACTTCTTCCAAAGCATTCACAAAATCAGTGATGAAGAGAGCATCCCCAGTATATTCGTTAGCAATCGCCGGTTTGATATCAGACTGACCAAGTTGATTGATCCCAGCTTCAAAGCTCATGCCTTCCGATTGCCAAGGCCCATAAATCGTGGGTAAAAATATGATTTTTGCAGAATCAATTCCACGAATCGAGCTTAATATGGATTGAAAAATACTGACCTCTTCTTCAATTGGCATGAAAACAACAAAATTTGGCGTTTCATTCGAGCCATTTTTTTTGCATTTTTCAATAAAGAAAACGATTTCGTCTATAAGAAAATCGATTTTACCCATCTTTCCGCTTTGAATATCGTAACAAGATATGAACACAGTGTCCTGCTTTGTAATATCCAATAATTTAAGTTTATTTATCGGAAAGTAAATATAATTTGAACTTCTACCTATTTCAAGTTCCTTTTCTTCCATAATATATTTACTTGCTTCGGAATCAGTCCAATCAATTCCGATTACTTCTTCCCCTTGGTTCAAAAAGTATTGAGCCACATAGAATCCCACAAATTGATAAGCACCTATTACAATGTACGTTTGCATAAATACAGCCCCCTCGTATGCCATCCAGCCCACTTCATCCGGCACGTCTAGTTTTTTTAGATGCTGTATCGTATGCAAACTATTGTAGAAATATATCCATTCTCATAAAGACTCTTCATTCTCATTGAAAAACTTCTGTATTTGATAGGGGATTTTATACCGTTTTTCCGGTAATAAATACGTCAGCTGCAAGTCTGCTTTTCTAGCCAGTTGGATTTGCCGATAAAGGGAGGCTTGCTCTTTCCGCATGCTTCCAAAAACCTGAATCACTTTCATGGGGATTTTCTCAGCAATCACTGGATCTTCAGTGTCCATAATATGCTGTTCACATTCTGGTGGATCGAGCTCGTATGCAGTAGCGACCTCGGACAGCCATTTTTTATAGAAGAACTTATTTTCCTTTTCCTTCTCCAGTTGTGCTTTCAAGGAAAAAACCGGATCAATCAATACAACTGAACGTATTTTATTTCCAAGTTCATTCATTAGCTTTAAGGCAAGGAGCGCTCCTGACCCCTCTGCCAATATATGAACCCTTTGATTGACTATTTCTTTTTTCATGAAGAGAATATATAGGTTAAGGGAAAGGTTCAATGCTTTTGGGCTTCCCCAGTTGGCTCCGTAAAAATTGGATGAAAATAGAGTGTATCCGTATTCCTTTAAATATTCCAATATCTCCAACCTGCCAGGATGCTGCAGCCAAAAGCTGCTGTCTTTTTCGACAAAATGACTACGGTCTCCAATTACCAATACGGAAAAACCACTGGGCCGCTCTGGATAATAGATGATATTCCATTGGTCATCAATTTGAAAAGTTCGTTGTTCCATCGGTCAAACTCCTTTAAGGAATATTACTACTACTATATTAATTTATGACGAAAAATAGAAAGGGTCAGTGGAAATACCTAACTTCTTATCCCAAATTAACCAAATGGTGATGATTTTGTTTTATATTGGGTCCTATGATTTTCCATTTGACGTTTGGTACCAACTGGACTGTGCCTGAAAAGTTCTCTTATGATTTAATGTATGAATTATTTAAAGGTTATTATTAAAAACACGTTTTAACTGTATATTAATTATGGTAAGATAAAAATGAATGTAGTGGAATGAGGTGAAATTCGATGCGTTATGCTTGGGCAATTTTTTGGACATTCTTATTAGTGCATATGACTGTATATGTTGTTTCTTCCATGATCGGAGTTTCATACGATGCTAAACAGGGAACGATTTTAGGATTAGCTGCTGCTATCCTGATTTGCATCATCCCTGCTATTTTGCCTGCTGGGCCAGCAAAAGACTCTCATCAACATTAAGAAGCAAAAGAGGACATCCATTGAGGATGTCCTTTTTGTTAACCGTACTTTGCTTACGGTTAAACTCCATTTCAAATTTTTTATATGAGGACCAATTCATCATCATCATAATCAATCGTTATTCCTTCTTCATTCAGTCCAACTGTGCCAGCTATGATTTTACGGGCGATCTTCGTTTCCAGATGCTTTTGGATGAATCGCTTCAACGGTCTGGCCCCATATACAGGATCATATCCCTGGTCCGCAATGAATTCCTTGGCCGCTTCAGTGACATTAAGGTTTATATTTTGTTCAGTTAACCTTACCTGTAATTGAAAAACCATTTTTTCTACGATTTCTACGATTTCTTGTTTAGTAAGCGGTTTGAATAAAACAATATCATCTACCCGATTCAAAAATTCCGGACGGAAATGCCCTCTTAATTCTTTAAAGACTTGATCTTTTATCTCTTCTTCAATTCCACCATCCACTCGGTTGGACTGCAACAAGAAATGGGAACCGATATTTGAAGTCATGATGATCACTGTATTTTTACAGTTTATGGTTCTACCTTGGGAGTCTGTTATCCTCCCGTCATCCAACATTTGCAGCAAAATATTGAAGACTTCCGGATGCGCCTTTTCAATTTCGTCCAATAATACGACCGAGTATGGGTTTCTCCTAACTGCCTCCGTTAGTTGGCCTCCTTCCTCAAATCCAACATATCCAGGAGGTGCACCAACAAGACGGGACACGGAATGTTTCTCCATATATTCCGACATATCGATACGAATCATATGTTCTTCACTATCGAATAACGTTTCTGCCAAAGCTTTTACGAGTTCTGTTTTACCCACACCCGTCGGCCCCAGGAAAATGAATGAACCAATCGGTCTGTTTGGATCTTTAATTCCCGCCCTTGCCCTTAATACAGCATCGGATACGAGTTCCACCGCTTCCCCTTGACCTATTACTCGTTCATGAAGGATCTCAGATAGTCGAAGCAGCTTTTCCCTTTCACTTTCCACCAGCTTGCTTACAGGAATCCCCGTCCACCTTGCAACGATCGAGGCAATTTCCTCCTCCGTCACTTCTTGGCGAAGCAACCGTGATTCCTGTTTTTCCTTTTCCAATTCATCTTCCATGGCATCCAACTCTTTTTGAAGCTGTGGAATCCTTCCGTGCCGAAGTTCCGCTGCTCGGTTAAGGTCATAGTCATTCTCTGCCTGTTCCAGTTCATGACGCAACTTCTCAAGTTCCTCACGTTGATCCTGCACTTTTTGAAGCGCCGACTTTTCCATTTGCCACTTGGCTTTCATGCCATTCGCTTGATCCTTGAGTTCTGAGAGTTCTTTTTGAAGCACTTCCAGTCTAGCTTTGCTTTGAGGGTCCTCCTCATTCTTCAAGGCCGCTTCTTCAATTTCAAGTTGCATGACCCTTCTCGTGATTTCATCCAACTCAGATGGCATTGAATCGATTTCCATTCTGATCATCGCACAGGCTTCATCCACAAGATCTATTGCTTTATCCGGCAGAAATCGCTCCGTTATATATCGGTTCGAAAGGACAGAGGCAGCCACGATCGCCCGATCATGAATCCTGACACCATGGTGAATTTCAAACCGTTCTTTTAGCCCACGCAAAATTGAAATCGTATCCTCCACATCTGGTTCCGGAACCAGAACTTGTTGGAAACGGCGTTCTAGAGCCGGATCTTTTTCAATATATTGTCGATATTCATCAAGGGTTGTTGCACCGATACAATGCAGCTCGCCACGCGCAAGCATCGGCTTTAACATATTCCCTGCATCAAGTGCGCCATCCGTTCTGCCAGCACCGACAATTGTATGCAGTTCATCGATGAATAAAAGAATTTTTCCATCACTCTTCTTAATTTCATTCAATACCGCTTTAAGACGTTCCTCAAATTCACCGCGGAATTTTGCCCCTGCGACAAGTGCACTCATATCTAGTGAAAAAACGGTTTTGTCCTTTAATCCTTCCGGGACATCCTTCCTGACGATCCTTTGCGCCAATCCTTCGACAATCGCTGTCTTACCAACACCAGGTTCTCCAATTAATACGGGGTTATTTTTTGTTTTACGTGATAGGATCCGGATGACGTTTCTGATTTCCGCATCACGACCGATGACTGGATCGACCTTCCCTGATTTAACTTCAGCAACAAGATCTCTGCCGTATTTTTTCAGTACTTCATATGTGCTTTCAGGATTTTGACTAGTCACCCGCTGATTCCCCCTTACATCTTGTATAATCCGTTTTGCTTTTTCGTAATCGATTCCATGTGATGAGAATAGTCTGTTTATATTCGTGTTATTGCCCTTCAAGGACGCCAGCAGCAAATGTTCCACAGATAAATATTCATCTTCCCACTTCTGCATTTCTTTTTCGGCAACCGTCAAAATTTTCTGTAAGGAGGATGACATGTAAACCTCAGAAACACTCCCACTCACTTCCGGTAATCGATCCAATTCTCTATTAAGCCCTATATCAAACTGATTCATCGGTTTATCAGATTCCGATAAAATCCTGATCAATAAACTTTCATCCTGTTCCATTAAGGCCTTTAATAAATGAAGCTCCGTCAGCTCTGGATTCCCTCTATCTTTGGCTAGTTCCTGGCCGCCAATGAATGCCTGTTGGGTTCTCTCCGTCATTTTATTCATATCCATCTTAAAACCTCCCATTCATCTATATCATGAACGAATTCACTCTTGGTTTGACCAACTTTGACCTTTATATTTTCATTATACTTCTAATTTCCCCTATGTAAAGGAAAGTTATAAAAAATGCAGGGAGGTATGGAGGATAAACGAAAAAAACCTTTCTTCATATAGAAGAAAGGCCAGACCCATTTGTAAAATGCATAAAATGCCTTAGCACAGTATTTAGATGAAACAAAACGGATTATGCTTTCACGGCCGTTTTATTGTAACCATGAAATTGATCGACGAATTGGAAATCCTTGTCCGTGCGACCTGTAAGAATCGTATCTCGGAGCAGAATGCCTGCATCGGTCGTATTGTGAATGATTTCCCCCCAAATTCTTGCGCTTGTTTGAACATTAGCCGTACGCGGAATGCGTTCCTCGTGATATTCCAAAAATGCCTGTTCAATGTCATTTCCATGCTGATGAAGCATATCCGACAAATAAGCTGCATCTTCTAACGCCTGGCAAGCCCCTTGTGCCAAGTATTGAAGCATCGGGTGTGCAGCATCGCCCGTAAGCGTAATTCTTCCTTTTGTCCAATTATCAATTGGTAATCGGTCATACATCGGCCAGCGGCGTTGTCGTTGAATAAATGAAATCGCATTCTGAACAAGCTCACAAGTTCCGGCAAATATACGGTCCATTTCTTCCGGGGTTCCCCATTGATCTGTTTTTTCGTTTTCTACCGTGTATTGAGAACTTTTGAACACGACTACTTGGTTGTATAGTTCCCCCCTTCTAACCGGGTACTGAACAAGATGAAGGTTTGGTCCAATCCACATATATACATCATCTAAATCTCCATGGCTCGTAACCTCTTCCATCGGGATCGCTCCTCTGTATGCAACATATTGCGAGCAGACCGGTTGATCTTCGACAAAAAGTTTCCGTGCTTTGGACCATAATCCATCAGCTCCGATGACAGCCGTTCCTGAATGTTGGGACCCATTGGCAGAAGTAACCGTCACTTCCCCTTCATTTTCCACTGTATCAATAATCGTTTGGTTCGTTACCAGTTCGATATACGGGTTATTTTCACAGGCTTCAGCCAGTACTTTATGCAAATCGGAACGATGCAAAACAACATACGGTGCTCCATATCTTTCCTTATAAACATCACCTAAATCCAAAGCGGAAAGCTCTTTGCCGGAAAAGGCATCCATCAGCACCAATCTTTTTGGAAATACTGCAATTTCATTGATTTTATCCATGACGCCTAAACGCTGTAAAACGTTGGTGGCATTTGCTGCAAGCTGAATCCCTGCACCAATTTCACCAAATTCGGGAGCTTGCTCCAAGACTTTTACATACTGTTTTGTTTCTGCGATTCCTAAAGCAGTTGCCAATCCGCCAATTCCCCCACCGATAACGATGAATGGTTTTTTTTCTGTGTTCATCATCAATTCCCCCTAAATTAGTTGCTTTTAGCCAAAGTTGCGAAACAATATATAAGTAAGCGTTTTCATTCGACTGGGATATATATTCATCAGGAACAAGATGAAAGCTGCAAACAGATTATTTTCAAACCAAAACCGGCCTGAATTCACTTTCAACCTTTTGGTAACCATTGTTTGCTTCAAATGCCTGTTGCTGTTCTAAATCGAATCTCTCCATTATCGGTAGGTCGTTTACCGAGAATAAGTAAGAATCCGCTTCTGCAATGTGCTCATGCCAAGCCCAATTCGGAACGACGAAATAATCTCCCTTGGACCAGTCAAAACGCACTCCATTAATGACCGTATAGCCTGAACCTTGGTGCACTTGATAGATTGTGGAATGGGTATGGCGATGTGCTTTGGTATGGAAACCTTTTGGAAGTTTCTGCATCCATGCCCCCATCGTCGGATTGGCCGTTTGTCCATTTGAAGGATTGATATATTCCACTGCAAAACCTTCATATGGATCTGGTTCAAAGTTCATTAATCCTTCTATCGCTGCTTTGGTTCCTTTCCACTTGTAGTTGGCAAGCGGTGCCACTTGTGAATAACGATCGGATACTGGACGAACCATCCCGCCTTGATAACGGAGCTCCGAAAAATTATCCGGCCGTTTAGGCGTTTCAATCCGGTCTGGGTATGGTTCAAAGAAAGTGCCGCCTATGGAATAGATAGTTGGAATATCAAGGGCGTCCATCCAAATCATCGGTTTTTCGCCAACATGACCATGACCATGACCATGCCATAGGTTTTTCGGCGTGATCAAGAAATCTCCTTCTTCCATGAAGATCCTTTCTCCCTGCACGATGCTGTAGGCACCTTTACCATTCGTAATGAAACGAAGAGCACTTTGAGAGTGACGGTGGGAAGGAGCCACTTCACCTGGCAACAACAGCTGAACCGCTGCGTAAAGTGTTTGTGTTGTCGAAGCCCATCCCCATGGCTGACGATAAGTTAAGCCAGGGTTTTGAAAATAAATGGCCCTGCGCTCCCCTCCTCGATCAGGTGTGAAGATTTCTGCTGCTTCCATCAACTTTTTTGTCAAAAGCTCTTCTTTCCATAAATAAGCATGGGCATGAGGTTTAGGTTCATGGTCCATCAGGGCGGGAATGGCTTCCCACAGAGGCCCAAGGTTATACTGCTGGATATCCTTTGTAAAATCTTTTACGATTGTACTGTTCATGTATTCCGATTTTTCAGCCATATTAATCCCTACTTTCTTTTTTATCTTTCCTCACTGGATTTTAGAAAGATTTCGCTTGATTTGATCATAGTGTCCTGAAACATGCTCATCGATGAAGTGATCCACAATATAAGAAACTGGTTTGTTTCCGAATTTAGCGAAATTCCGGTGTGGCGATTCTTTAGAGAGTGCTTCTTCTTCTAAATTCCCAAGCCTGCTCTCCACTTCATATTTAAGCTCCTCCACTTGCTTCAAGACATCATCAACATCAAGTTTGTCAATATCACCGACTGCTGCCAATCGGGCTGGATCTTGCAATCCACGCCCCCATTTGGCCCCAGGCTTTGCTATTACTGTTTCCACTTCACCTAACCAATAAGGAATGGCTTCAGCTAAATGGGAAAGTATCTGCATGATGGACCATTCCTCCTCTGTAGGCTTTAATCGGATCGTCTCTTCCGGAAGGTTTGCGGCTGTCTCAAGAATGTGGTCGATTGATTGTTGAACCGATTGGATTGATGTCCCGATCTCCTGATAAGCCATTTTATTTTCCCTCCCCGACACGTCGAACACGGTTTTCAAGATAACCTATTTTGTCGATTTCGATTTTGACAACGTCACCATCTTTTAAGAACACTTGTGGATCACGGGCTACTCCTACCCCACCAGGTGTTCCTGTAAGAACGATGTCACCAGGTTCAAGCGTCATTAAATTCGATAAGAATTCAACTAAATATTTCACATCGAATACGAAGTTGGATGTATTCGTTTTTTGGCGTTCCTCACCATTTACAGTTAATCGGACATTTAAGCCAGATGGATCGGATAGTTCATCGGATGTGACTAACCAAGGACCCATCGGAGCACTTCCTTCAACCGTTTTCCCTTGAAGCCATTCAAGTGTACGCCTTTGGATATCACGATACGTAACATCATTGGCAATTGTATAACCCGCTACATAATCAAGTGCATCTTCTTGTGAAACATTACGTGCCTTTTGTCCGACTACAAAAGCGAATTCCGCTTCATAATCCAGTTGTTCAGAAATCGGGAAAAACGGAATGTCATCCTGCGGACCGATTACTGCATTGGCGAACTTTGCGAATACCACAGGGAATGGCGGTAATTCGCGGCCCATTTCAGCAATGTGCTCACGGTAGTTATGTCCTACACAAATAATTTTACCTGGCTTTTGGACAGGTGCCTCAAGCTTTATATCTTCAATTGGATGTATCAATTTATGTCTGAATGAATCACGATTGTTAATTGCGTAGTCAGCAGCCTTTTTAGCGATGGAAAGGCTTTCATTCCCTCCCTCTAAAAATGCCTCCATTGTTGCTGGTACATATGCCTCAGCGATTTGTTCACTGCGAAGTTTCCCTTCGCTTTCCAGAAGCGCTTGATAGGCATAGTTCAAGTCAACTACTACATTATTCGGGTAAATTGCACCAATACGTTTAAATCCTTGAATGCTGAAAGTTACTAATCTCATATTTCATTCTCCTTTATTAATCTCGATTTTAAAAAAAACCTCTTCTTGATGCCACGATCCTAATTTGCGGGATAATTCTTTTAGATTTACTTCACAAACCAGAATATGAATGACTGTGCATCTACAAACTTCACTTATAGATAACACTGTTCACTATTTATATAAATGATAACTTAATTTTCGGAATATTGTCAAGAAAGTATTGCAAATTTTTGTGCAAATGTTATCATCTACACCATTATGACTACTTCGGAATCAATAAAATGGTCCGCTAAAGTTATTTATTTAAAAGGAAAGTATATTGATAGCTTCAAGCAGCCTCCGGTATTTCTTGCTAAATTTCATTTAAATTTTAAAGATTCTGATATACTAGACCTAAATTAAACTGATTAGGGAGATTGACATATGGAAATCGTAAAATCTGGTTCGACAATCCAATCATTACAAATAGGTATGGGCATTATCGATTTACTTGCTTCCCAAAGAAATCCTTTAAGATTCTCTGATATTCAAGAATTAACGGAAATAACGAAGAGTAATCTCTATAAATATTTGAATACTTTGACTCAACTCGAGTTACTTTATCGTGATAAGACAACAGGTATGTATCACCTTGGGAGCAAATTGATTCAATACGGCATGGCAGCCATCGGAAATGAGGACGTCACGAGCAGAATAACCCCTTATTTACAGGAAATCAGTCACCATACCTCTTGCACAGTCCTTTTTTCCGTCTGGACATACGATGGACCAATCACGGCAAAAATATGGAATTCCAACCAAAACTTAAACATCGGGGCCCAGTTAGGTACGCGTCTCCCCCCATCATCCTCTTCAGGAAAAGTATTCACAGTATTTCAGGATCCTTCCTTGACAGCGGACTGGATTGAAAAAGATCGTCATGTTACAGGCTCGTTCCTTAAAGAAACAAATGAATATGATGAAATTCGGAAATACAAAATAGCTTTTGCCAAAGAGCCTCTTGTACCATCTGTTTCCTCCATGTCCATTCCAGTTTTTAATTATAATTCAGAATTATTGGGAGCGATCACTGCCGTTGGATTCACTGAAAGCATTCCAGATCATTACGAAGATCCCTTAAGCCATTATTTAAGAAAGAGCTATTTGGAAATTTCGAAAATTTTCGGTTTTACCGCTGAATAGAAAAAAGCAGGAAAAAGGATGGCGATCATTCCTTTTTCCTGCTTTTTAATTTTTCATGGCTTTCGCTGATATGTCCATATCCGGTTATGATTAGACGTTTCAGGAAAGGCATCCCCTGCATCAAGCTTAACCATTTTCGGATTCACTACCGTGCTGCCCGTTTCACCGATTTCTACATAGGTCCCATTATTAGGTGCCTTCTGGCCTGGCTTAAATTGACGATTTTGCCCCATAGATTTCACCCCTTTACATGCTTTCCTTGTTATTATTACCAGGTTACTTTCTTTCATGTCTGAAAAATTAAGGAATACAGGAAATTCGGCTGAATTAAAAAAGCGTCTGTTCTCTGAGCAGACACTTAGACTGGTAAACCCAAGTATTGATCCATCCAGTTATTATTTCTCTAACTGCTACAAATATAATCAAAAAGGTTTCGGAATGGGACCATTCCGAAACCTTTTTTTCTACAAACTGAGCGATTGCTCTCTGAGCAGACACTTTTTTGGTTAAGACATTAAATCCACTAGAACCGCCTTTTGGGCATGAAGACGATTTCCTGCTTGGTGGAAAACGACGGAATTCGGTCCATCGATGACTTCAGCTGTTACTTCTTCTTCCCTGTGAGCAGGGAGGCAGTGCATGAATAAATAATCTTCTTTGGCATGTTTCACAAGTTCACTATTGATTTGATAATCTTTAAAGGCTTCTAAGCGAATACTATTCTCGATTTCCTGCCCCATGGAGGTCCAAACATCGGAATAGACGATATCCGCATCTTTTATAGCTTCTGAAGCTGAGGTTGTCACCACAATTTCACTGCCAGTCTCTTCTGCCACTTTTTGAGCATAGGCAACGACCTTTTCATCAGGTTTGTAGGCCTCAGGGCATCCAATGGAAAAATCCATTCCCATTTTTGCGCAGCCGACCATCAATGAATTGGCAACATTATTGCCATCTCCGATATAACTCATCTTCAGGCCTTTTAGTTGCCCTTTTATCTCGATGATCGTCAAGAAGTCAGCAAGTACCTGACAAGGATGTGCAAGGTCTGTTAACCCATTGATGACTGGGATAGAAGCATTTTCCGACAACTCTAGGATTTTTTCATGCTCGAAGGTACGAATCATGATCCCATCAATATATTCGGAAAGGACTTTTGCAGTATCGGAAATAGTTTCCCCGCGTCCAATTTGCAAGTCATTACCACTTAAGAACAAAGCGTGTCCGCCAAGCTGCATCATGCCAACTTCAAAAGAAACACGGGTACGGGTAGACGATTTTTCAAAGATCATCCCCAGCGTTTTCCCTTTTAAAGGTGTATATTCCTCGCCAGCTTGCAATTTGCCTTTAATGGTCTGTGCCAGCTTTAACAAATCCGCTATCGCAGTGGGTGTTGACTCCTTCATGGTCAAAAAGTCTTTTCCATTTAAAATCTTCGCTTGTGTCGGTGCCGTCATTGAACTCATACTTGTGACACTCCTTCCGAATATGATACAAGCCATTCCTGAAGCGAGATAACCCCTGGATCAGCATTTTCTAACGATTGTAGATAGGCTTTGAAAGTCTCTTCTTCCGTAAATGCCAGAAGGCGATATTTTGCTGCCATTAACCTTAGCTTCTTATCTTCTTCTGTTGTTCCATATGCCAAAACGACCGATGCATTCCCTTCATTTAACCATTTATCAAAATTTGAATCCCCCAGTGTCAAACCTGCTTCACTTATTTGCACTAGCAAATCTTCGCTTAATTTGACTGATTTGGATTGATAAACACCTGAATTATGATTAGCATTTTGAGCATGGAATACTTTTGTCAATGCTTCTTTTACCGTTACTCCGATGGCGATTCCTTCACCAGTTGATTTCATTTCCGGACCTACCTTCGAATCAAGGCCGCTTAGTGCAAATGTAGAGAATACTGGATATTTGACGACTGCATATGGAATTTCTTCCATTAAGCCCGTTGTTTCGAACACATTCGACAATGAATATTTCCCAAGCAATATTTTTGTCGCTATTTGCACCAAGGGTACATCGGTGACTTTACTGATGATTGGAATTGTCCGACTGGCGCGAGGGTTTACTTCCAATACATATACACTATTTCCTTCAATCACGAATTGAATGTTCATAAGTCCTTTATAACCAAGCTCGATTACTAGTTTTTTCGCATATTGGGTCATTTTATCTTTGATTTCATTGGTTAATGATTGGGCTGGCAGTAATGCCATGCTATCCCCTGAATGGACGCCTGCTTTTTCTACATGTTCCGCAATGATTGGAATATATACATCATTTCCATCAGCAATCAAATCGATTTCGGCTTCTTTCCCTGGAATATAAGAATCGATCAATACGGGGTATGCAAGTGCAGTCCCATTTTCCATTCTATTCAATAAGCTTTCCTTGGAGCGGATGATTTCCATTCCTTGGCCGCCAATTACATATGATGGGCGTAAGAGTATTGGAAAACCGATAGCCTCTGCACGGTCAATTAATTGTTCTTCACCATTAGCCATCGAACCCGGTACATGAGGAATATCCAGTTTTTGAAGAAGCTGATAAAAACGATCACGGTCTTCTAATTGATCGAGTGTATCGAAGGAAGTCCCCAACAAATTGACACCGTAATCTTCCAGGCCTTTTGCCAGGTTTATCGCAGTCTGCCCACCAAATTGGACGATAACATCTTCAATACCTTCCGCTTCTATTACATTAAGAACGTATTCCAGAGTTAACGGCTCGAAATAAAGGCGGTCTGCCGTGGCAAAATCCGTACTTACCGTTTCCGGGTTATTATTAATCATGATCGTTTCAACATTTTCATCCTGGAGTGCATAAACCCCGTGAACGGAACAGTAATCAAATTCTATTCCCTGTCCAATCCGGATAGGGCCGCTGCCAATCATCAAGACTTTCTTTTTATCCGTTTTTTTCTGTTCGTTCTCACCGAAATATGTTGAATAGTGATAGTTAGTATGTGATTCGAACTCGGCTGCACATGTATCAACCGTTTTGTAGACAGCCGTAAGACCAAGTGACTTCCGGTGTGCTCTCACTTCCAGCTCGCTAACATTCCATACGGAAGCAAGATAGCGGTCTGAAAAGCCCTTTTCCTTATATGACTGCAGTTCTTCCTTTGTTACCTGATCGATTCTCCTAGCTTCAATCTTCATTTCGTTTTGGATCAATGAATCAAAGGATTTAAGGAAGAAATAATCTATGGTTGTGGCTTCATGGATTTCTTCAATCGTCACGCCTTTTCTAAGCATTTCAAAAATGACAAATATTCGCTCATCAGATTTTTCGGCAAGCTTCACCCAAAGCTCAGGAACGGTTTTATTTTTCAGCGATGATAGCTGCAGTCCATTCGTTTTTAATTCCAAAGAATCGACGGCCTTTTGGACTCCCCCCTCAAAACTGCGGTGTAAAGCCATCACTTCACCTGTCGCCTTCATTTGTGTTCCTAATTTGCGGTTGGCGGTCTTGAATTTATCGAATGGCCATCTCGGGAACTTCACCGCTACATAGTCAAGAGCAGGTTCAAAGCTTGAATATGTGCTTTTCGTTACAGGATTGACGATTTCCGATAAATGGTAGCCGACAGCAAGCTTTGCAGCTATGCGTGCTATGGGATAGCCTGTTGCTTTGGAAGCTAATGCCGATGAACGGCTGACGCGTGGGTTTACTTCAATTAGATAATATTGTTTGCTTTTCGGATCAAGTGCGAATTGAATATTACAGCCGCCTATGATACCTAAAGCAGAGATGATTTTAATTGAAGCGGAACGAAGCATCTGAAACTCATCGTCCGATAAGGTCTGTGATGGTGCCACAACGATGGAATCACCAGTATGGATCCCTACAGGATCAATATTTTCCATATTACAGATAGTGATGCACGTATTGATGCCATCTCGCATTACTTCATATTCGACTTCTTTAAATCCAGCTATGCTTCTTTCAATCAAGCATTGTGTAATCGGGCTTTCTTGGAGTCCGCCCCGGACAAGTTCCTTAAAGGTATCCAATGAATCAGCAATCCCACCGCCAGTGCCGCCGAGTGTATATGCGGGACGAACGATGATCGGGAAACCGATTTTTTCGGCAAAAGCTATCGCTTCTTCAAGAGTATGGACAATTGTACTGTCGGGAACGGGTTCACCTATTTCAAACATCAGCTCACGGAACAGTTCACGATCCTCCCCTTTTTTGATGGAGTCGATCGGAGTTCCCAATAATTTGACTTTATATTTTTCAAGTACTCCAGCATCATCCAATTGATAAGCAAGATTCAATCCTGTTTGACCGCCTAATGTAGCCAGCAGGCCATCCGGCTTTTCTTTGGAAATGATCTTTTCCAGTACATCAACTGTTAAAGGTTCGAAATAGACAGCATCCGCATTCATATCATCAGTCATGATTGTTGCCGGATTGTTGTTGACCAGTATGACTTTATATCCTTCTTCTTTTAAAGCGAGGCAGGCCTGTGTACCTGCATAATCAAATTCGGCGGCCTGCCCGATGACAATTGGCCCCGAACCAATCACTAAAATGGTCTGTATCGTGTTGTCCTTAGGCATAGGCTTTTTCTCTCCCGCTATAATCATTTATCATTTGTAAAAAGTCGTTGAAGAGAAGTGAACTCTCGATGGGTCCTGGATTAGCCTCAGGATGGTACTGGGTAGTGAATATTGGCAGGTCTTCATGCATAAGCCCCTCAACTGTGCTATCATTCACATTCCTGAATCTCACTTGAAGAGATGTTCCTTCTAAGCTCGGTTCATCAACCTCATAACTATGATTTTGAGAACTCATATACACCTGTTTCGTTTTCAAATCGACCACGGGCTGATTCGCACCCCGATGTCCAAACAGCATTTTTTTTGTATTTCCCCCAAAGGCTAGGGCCGTTAATTGATGACCGAGACATATGCCCATCGTTGGGAAATTCGTAATGACCTTCTTTATGTTTCCTAAAAGGTATTCAAGCTGTTTTGGATCCCCAGGCCCATTTGAAAGCAAAATACCATCCGGCTTCAAGTCCTTGATTTGTTCGAACTCAGTATCGAATGGAACGACTGAAACTCGGCAGCCTTGTTCAATCAAAGAATCCAATATGGATTTTTTATAACCGAAATCAATCATCACCACATGCTTGTCGCCTTCTCCAAAGCTCTCGACCACCTTTGTGGATACCTCAGATACATGGGCTGATAAACAAACCTGGCCAGGTTTGATAGAAAATTTTTCTTCGGCTGTGATGGCAGCCTGCATGGAACCTTCCTGTCTTATATTTTTAACGACCGCTCTTGTGTCAACATGGCTTAAAAGCGGAATGTTCCACTTGTCTAAATATTCACCAAGTGAATATTTAGCTTGATAATGGGAATGGCTCATATTCCCTTCATATACAATAACACCGGCAACATGTGGCTTCTTACTCTCAAAATCATTTTCATTGATTCCATAATTTCCGATTAGAGGATATGTGAAAACGACAATTTGGTCCTTATATGAAGGATCTGTCAATACTTCTTGATATCCGGTCATCCCTGTAAAAAAGACAATCTCTCCATTGATTGCTTTTTCAGTCGATTTAGTCAGCAGTTCCCCTTCAAAGACGGAACCATTCTCTAAATATAGAAAGTTTTTCATGATCTTCACCTCTTTAGATGCTGTATATTTATATATAGAATAGCATAATTATTCATTTTGTTCTATAAAAATTCATTAAATTTAAATAGTTTGTTTTATTGCCAATATTTTTTTAATTTTACTTATCGCCATATCGATTTCCGATTCAGTAACTGTCAGAGATGGGAGTAAACGAAGCACTTTAGGACCTGCACTCAACACAAGTAAGCCCTCTTCTTGAAGTTCCATTAAAAACCCCTGAACATCCTGTTTGCATTCAATCCCGACCATCAACCCCAGTCCGCGAATCTCTTTAACTTCTTCCGATTCCTTTAACGCTTTTGCCAATTCACTCTCAAGGTATTCAGCCTTTTTCACGGTCTCTTTTAAAAACCCTGATTGGAAAATTTCTTTTAAAACGGATTCTGCTGCTGCAACACTAATGGGATTACCTCCAAATGTGGATCCATGACTTCCTGGGTTAAAGAAATCCGACAGCCTTTCCTTTCCAATCATCGCGCCGATTGGCAGGCCATTTCCCAGCCCCTTTGCTGAAGTGATGATGTCGGGTTGGATATTAAAATGCTGGAATGCAAATGGTTTCCCTGTACGTCCTATCCCAGTCTGAATTTCATCAATGATAAGAAGAGCTCCGTGTTCTTGGCATTGAGTTTGAATCGCATCCAGATAGGATTGCTGTACAACATGGATGCCGCCCTCACCTTGAACTATTTCAATCATTACAGCCGCCGTATTTTCATCTATGGCTGCTATCATGGCATCATTATCATTAAATGGAACATACTCGAATGAAGCTAGCATCGGTCCGAAACCAGTCTTTATTTTTTCCTGTCCCGTTGCTGCCATCGTTGCAAACGTACGGCCGTGGAAAGACTGCAGACATGTGACGATTTTGCTTTTCCCAGTAGCTTTACGCGCTAGTTTGATAGCTGCCTCATTCGCTTCGGCTCCACTGTTAGCAAAAAATACCTGGCTTAAACCGGAGGCATCTGCCAGCATTTGTGCTGTCCGTTCCTGTATGGAACTTTGAAACATGTTCGATACGTGCCAATATTTATTAAGCTGTTTGGTGACTGCCATTTTTACCAACTCATGACAATGACCAAGATTCAAAACCCCGATTCCGGATGTGAAATCCAGATACTCTTTACCTGTTGTACTCGTAATCTTCATTCCTGACGCTTTTCTAGGCTCAATGTTCCACCTTGCATATGTTGGAAATAAAGAACTCATTGTAATACCCCTTCTTCCTGAAGAAATTTCGTACCGATGAATTGTCCGCCTTCATAAAAATGATCTTTTCCACTAACGATCATCACTTCTTCAACCCCTTTATTCAGCACCGACAACGCAGTATTGACTTTCGGAATCATTCCTCCATGGATACTTCCATCCTTTATCAAATCCTTCGTTTCCGTTTCAGTCAATTCCTCAATGATCTGTTCATTCTTTAAGACCCCTTTAACATCGGTCACAAATAAACACATGTCTGCAGATAGCGCTTTCGCTACAGACCCAGCGGCCATATCAGCATTCACATTTAATTTAGTACCTTCTTCGGTAGTTGAAATTGGCGTCAATACGGGACAATAACCATTTTCGAATAATATCCCAAGTAATTCAGTATTGACTTTTTGTATCTCGCCTACAGCTCCAAGTTTCTGTTCATCGATATACTCACCTGTGAGAATCCCGCCGTCAGAACCATTTAAACCGACAGCCTTAATTCCGTGTGCTTCCAATTTATGAACGAGACTGCGGTTAGATTTGCCTGCCAGCATAAGTTCCACAATTCCCATCACTTCAGAGGTCGTTTTTCTTAAACCATTTTCAAAGACTGGTTCAATTTCATATTTTTCAAGCATCGAATTTATATCAGGGCCGCCTCCATGAACAAAGACAATTTGGTAGCCGCGGTTTTGTAACTCTATAACACTATTGAAAAACGACTCCGATAACTCATTGATGATACTGCCGCCGCACTTTATGACTAATATGTTCATTATTTTCCCCCCTTACGAACGATAGCTTCCGTTTATTTTTACATAATCATAGGTTAAATCGCAGCCCCATGCCGTTCCGGATTCATTGCCATCTTTCAAATAAACATGAATGATGATACTTTCATTTTCCAAATATGCTTTGGCTTCTTCCTCAGAAAACAGTACTGGCTCACCATCTTTAAGTACGACAATATCACCAAAAACAATCGTCGTTTGATCCGGATTGAATCCCACTCCGCTTCTTCCCATCGCCGCAATGATTCGTCCCCAGTTTGCATCCGCGCCAAAAGCTGCCGTTTTCACTAGATTTGATCCAACGATCGTCTTCGCCATCATCTGTGAATCTTGCTTCGTAGGCATGCCATGAACATTCACTTCTATCAGTTTTGTGGCACCTTCTCCGTCTTTCGCAATTTGTTTTGCCAAATTCTCGGATGTTTGTTTTAATAATTCCAAGAAGACAGACCATTCTGGATGGTTAGCTGTCAAAGGTTCATTTTTCGCTTCTCCATTCGCAAGCACTAACACCATGTCGTTCGTTGAGCAGTCACCATCAACCGTAATTTGATTGAATGTATCGTTGGTTATGGAAGATAGTGCTTGCTGTAAATCATTCGGTTCGATGACGGCATCCGTTGTAATGAAACCGAGCATTGTTGCCATGTTTGGATGAATCATTCCCGAACCCTTCGCTGCTCCGCCCATTTTCACGGTTTTACCGTCTATAATTGTTACATAACCACAGCTCTTCGTTACAATATCCGTTGTTAAAATGGCGTTACCAAAATCATCGGCAGCTTCAGGTGAATTTTCTGGCTGCAATGACTCTATCCCTTTTCTAACTTTTTCCATTTTCATGAATTCCCCTATTACTCCGGTAGAAGCCACTGCAAATGAATGATCCTCCATACCGAACTTTTGAGCCGCAAGCTTCCTCATTTCATATGCATCTTTTAGACCCTGTACTCCTGTACAAGCATTCGCACAAGCACTATTCACTACAATGCCGTGAAGTTTTCCAGAAGCGGCAATGCTATCTTTCGTTACATTGATTGGAGCGGCTTGAACAACGTTTTGTGTATAAACCGCGGCGGCCGACGCCGGAACATCGGTAAAAATGATGCCAACATCCTTTTTGGAGTAGCGCAATCCTGCATGGACACCTGACGCTTTGAATCCTTGAGGCATTAAAATGTTTCCTTCTTGAATTTGTTTGATTTCTTCAACTGGCTGTAGTGTATTCATTATTTCCCTCCAAAGTTTATGGATATAGCGGACTGTTCCATAGTCCTGCCGTTTCTTCTAGTCCCATTAATATATTTGCATTTTGAATGGCCTGCCCTGCAGCACCCTTCACTAAATTATCAATAACCGAAACTACCGTTACCCTACCTGTTCTTTCATCATATGCGACACCAATGTCGCAAAAGTTCGATCCATATACCTGTTTCGTGGATGGGAAGCGATCCAGCGGCTGTACCCGGACAAAAGGATGTTTCTCGTATACTGTTTCGTATAAATCCTTTAATTCAACATTTGAGGTTTCCCGATTTACCTTTATATACATCGTTGCCATAATACCTCGTGTCATTGGAACCAGATGGGTATTAAAGGTAATAGGTTGTAAATCAGCTGACCATCGTCCAAGCTGTTGTTCGATTTCCGGTATATGTTGATGTTGATTTACCTTATATATCTTAAAGTTCTCATTCATTTCACTATAATGTGTAACAGCCGAAAGTGATTTACCCGCCCCTGAAACCCCGGATTTTGCATCGATGATCACTTCTGCAGCTGCTCCGGCCAATCCTTCTGTGAATAGAGGGGCAAGGCCTAAAAGTGATGCGGTTGGGTAGCACCCTGGATTTGCCACAATCGCCGCTTGCCTTATTGCTTCAGCATTCCATTCAGCCAAACCGTATACGGCTTCTTCAATAATATGCTGTGGCGCGGCTGTTTTTTTATACCATTGTTCATATTCACCTGGGGTTTGAAGCCTCAGGTCTCCTGATAGGTCGATTACTTTAATGTCAAGGTCCGAAAATTCCGAAATCAATTGTGAGGAAACACCAGAAGGAGTTGCAAGAAATACAATATCGGATTTTTTTGCAATCGCTTCCGGATCAATTTCTTCTAATTTATCTTTCATATGCATTAAATGTGCATTTTCTTCATATAAATTTCGACCAAATTGGGATGAAGTATGCAATGATTTTATTTTGAATTGCGGATGATTATTCAAAAACCTTATTAGTTCTACTCCTCCATAACCCGTTGCACCTACTATTGATACGTTCATAAAACCATCTCCTATATTTCAAGTACCTGTCATTCTTTGATTCTACTATTATATGACTGAATAAAAATAAAATCAAATGTATTTTTATAAATTTCTAAACTTAACTTTAAAATGGGAAATTACCCATTTTAGCTTCCGTAATTATCCAAAGTTGTTGACTACTAGTGTTTTTTCCGTTTAAATCAAAGGTAGTGTAATAACGGTATCTGAAAGGTGGTCATACACATGAATGGATTTTCGTTATCTAATCGGCTGCATGCAATTTTAGATAATAAACAGCAAATTAAACATATGGAAAAAGGGTGCTTCCTTTTTCAGGAAAGCACCCCAGCAAGTGATTTGTATTACATTTTGAAAGGCAAAGTAGAATTGAGTAAGGTTGTTCCCGACGGCCGGGAATTAACTATACGGATTTGTTCGGAGAATGATTTGGTTGGGGAAACAGTCCTTTTTTCTCCAAATCCTAAATATATGGTGAATGCAAAAATGTTGGAAGATGGAACTGTTGCGGTTATTTCCAAAGAGGCATTAGAAGGGAAAATCGCCTCCGATAGCCATCTTGCAGTTGAAATGATGACATGGTTATCCGCCCAAAACCGTAAAAACCAGGCTAAATTCCGCGATATGCTCCTGCACGGTAAGAAAGGTGCATTATACTCCACCCTCATCCGTTTATCAAATAGCCATGGAACTGAAGTTGAAGACGGTAAAGTTATCAATCTTCCATTTACAAATCAAGAACTCGCCAATTTTTGCGGCACATCCCGCGAGGTAGTCAATCGGATGCTCGCTCAATTAAGGAAAAACAATGTCATCTCTATTAAAAAGGGCTGCATTACGATTCTTGACTTAGACTATTTGAAACAGGAAATCGATTGTGAAAACTGTCCAATAGAAATCTGTACCATCGATTAAATCCTCCCATAATAAGCAGCGAAATACATAATGCCTTACGATCTTAAAATGATCGGATTAATTTTCAGGCTCATTCATCCCTAGGACCATTGAATTATTTTCATTATTATGGGATTTGAATAAAATAATTTCACAGTCATCTAAAAATGCATAAAAAAAGCATAAAAATCCTTTTAAGCAATTTGGCAAGCATCAGTTGCTCTTATCGACTATACATATTAAATGAAGGGATGGCATAGTGCCATCCCTTCATTTTTTTACATTCATTCAGACGAAAGTCCTTATTGTTTTGTTACCCTCCAATGAATGACATTTCGATTTTTGCATGTTTCTTCAATGTCCCGGCGGCACGCTCATCTGAATAGCGGTCATCCCTATGGTTCCAAAGCGATATGATGTATCCAGTCAATTCTTCATCTGTCATGTCGGAACGGATTAATGACTTCAAGTCTTGCCCCTTTCCATTGAACAGGCATGTATATAAACTTCCATTAGCTGAAAGGCGTGCACGTGTACAACTGGAACAAAAAGACTCAGATACGGATGTTATGAAGCCCACTTCTGCAGTAGTGCCCTTATAACGAAAGCGTTTTGCCACTTCTCCGAAATAATCTTCTTCAACCGGTTCAAGCTCGAATTCGGTTTGGAGCAACTCAAGCAGTTCTTTTTTCGTAATGACATTCTTCAGCTGCCAGCCATTTGTATGTCCGACATCCATGAATTCAATATAGCGTAATTGAACGTCCTCTTCTTTACAAAAACGGGCCATCGGCAGGATTTGAGATTCATTGGTTTCTTTTTTCACTACCATATTCACTTTAACGCCAAGACCTGCTTCTTTGGCAGCAGCTATGCCTTCAATAACCGGCTTTATCCCGATATCTCTGCCGTTCATCTTCTTAAAAAGTTCATCATCGAGGCTGTCTAAACTGATATTCACCCTCTGTAAACCAGCTGCCTTTAAATTCGCGGCATGTTTTTTCAGGAACACACCATTCGTGGTCAATCCTATATCTTCAATACCTTCAATTTTAATGAGCTCTGAAATCAGTGTGGCAAGATCTCTCCGGAGTAATGGTTCCCCGCCAGTCAATCTTAGTTTTTTCACTCCTAAGCTTGCAAATATCTTTGAAAGCCTTACAATTTCCTCATAAGATAAAAGCTCACTTTTAGGCAGGAACTGAAAATTCTCATGAAAAATTTCAGCTGGCATGCAATACTGACAGCGAAAGTTACAGCGATCTATGACTGAAATTCTTAAATCCCTTAGTGGCCTGTCCAATGAATCTTTTATATGACTGTTCAATTAACCACTCCTAGCCATAAGTATTAGAAAAAAACCAGACCATAAAAAGTGGCTCCATTGAATGGATTCACTGTTTTTTGACTGGCTTTATATTTCTATTACAACATGGTCATTATTTGATTCCTAATGCAATTTTAGCATACCTGGACATCATGTCTTTCGACCATGGCGGACTCCAGACGATCTTCACATCCGTTTCCTTGACCTCTGGAATATCTTCTAGAACCAATTTCACTTGATCGACAATCGTCCCAGCAAGCGGACAGCCCATTGAAGTCAATGTCATCGATACTGTAGTCAGACCTTCCTCATCCATATCCACATCATATACCAAACCTAAATTCACGATATCTATACCAAGCTCAGGGTCAATGACCTGCTCCAAAGCCCCAAAAATAATGTCTTTTGTATCTTGATCCACTTCAATCACTCCTTTATGGAAAATCTCTTCCGTTTTAGATAGTCGTTGTCCATTTGGACTTTAACCTATCCCCGTATTAGAATCATAACAGATTTTGAATGAGCACTTAAGCTTTTTGCACTGTTGGCAGTAAATATTTCGCGAACCAGTCTGCAGTCATAAGCACGCCTTCTCTACTGACCCTATGTCCTGCCTTAGGGTCGAGGATAAAATTTATTTTTTCATTTGCATCATTATACCCTGCTTTGACCCCTTCATAAAAGTGATATGCATGTTGATAAGGCACAACTGGATCCTTAGCTCCATGCCAAAAAAGAAGCGGGCGGTTGGAAAGCTTATTTTGATTAAGACTCAAATCAAATGGCTTGAGCTGTTCAATCACTTTGGCTACTTCCTCATCAGTAGCGGGGAAATTAACTTTCCTTTTCTTAATCTCCTCCATTTGGAGCTCTGCATACGCGACATATGATGGGTTCCCCATTAAACTTACTCCGGCGGATATCCATTCATAAGCAGCCAGAGCCCCGTTCGTAACTATTCCCCCCATGGAGGTACCCGCTACACCAATTCTGGCAGGATCAATTAATTTTCTGGATAATAAATTATCCTTCATCAAAGATATATCCTGGATGGTTTGTAAAACCATTTCCCAAAACCGGGGCATCATTTGAGAATCACTCAAACCAGCTCCTCTTTTCCCATGATGAATTACATCGGGAAGAAGAACACGAAACCCCTTCTCAGCCAATAAATAAGCATAGTGAAGATTGTGTTCCTTTGCACTTTGAAAACCATGTATAAAAATAATAAGCGGCAATTCCTGATGGAAAGTGGTTTGCTCACTTAAGTGTAATACAGGAATATGTCCAATTTGTTCATTTTCAATTATTATCAATTTAACCCCTCCGAATGCTTTGTTCCGATCTTTACCTAAAAGAAGTTTCACTACCTTCTCAAAAAGGCTTAGGTTTCTTCATTCCATTCCTTTAAACCTATACTTCGCTTTAAGTATTATAATCCTGCATATAGTAATATCATACAGGAATGCATAAAGAATGAAAAAGATTTACATTTACTTTAAAATAGCCTTAACAATATTCGCATATAATGAAATAAAAAGAACAGAAGGTGTTTACATGACTGAGAAACATTTAATCGTCTTGGATCTTGATGGTACTTTACTTACAGATAAAAAAACAATTTCTCCAAGGACTAAACAAACACTACTGAAACTCAAAAAAGATGGGCATGAAGTTATGATCGCCACCGGTCGTCCCTTTCGCTCAAGTGAACTTTATTACCGGGAATTGGGATTGACTACACCCATCGTTAATTTCAATGGCGCTTTCGTCCATCACCCATTGCTGACAAGCTGGGGGGTGTATCACTCCCCATTGGATATAAGTGTTGCGAAAGAGATTGTTGAAGCGTGCGATCATTTTCAATATCACAACATCATCGCCGAAGTACGTGATGACGTTTATGTCCATTATCATGATGAAAAGTTGATGGACATGTTCAATGTAGGAAAACCCAACATGAAGACGGGTGACTTGCGCAATTTCCTTCAGGATTCCCCAACTTCGATGCTAATTCATACAGATAGTGAATTTGTAGGCCAGATTCGCCAGCATTTATCCGATGTCCATGCAGAATTGGTCGATCATCGCCGCTGGGCAGAGCCTTTTCATATCATCGAAATCATTAAGAGCGGCTTAAGTAAAGCCGTGGGTCTTAAACGGGTATCCAACTATCTGGAAATTCCTCAAAACAGGATAATCGCTTTCGGTGATGAAGATAATGATTTGGAAATGCTCGATTACGCGGGAACCGGGGTTGCTATGGGGAATGCAATCTCACCAGTAAAAACGGTAGCAAATACAACTACATTGACGAATGAAGAAGACGGCATAGCAGTCTACCTCGAAGAAAAATTCAATATAAAAACGTAAAACGACATTTTTTACCTTCATAATATCTCTCTTACAAGTTCAAACTAATATGGACAGCAGCTTCCTTCTGTTGTCGACAACGCTCAGAATCGGAGGAGATAAGTATGGGTAAAAGCAGTAAATCTAAACGATTTGTACAGCAGGGCAAAGAAAGTGTTGCCAGGCATGCCGAAAGAATCCCTTATCACACTACGTTTGAAGAAGCTGAAAAAGACAGGTTGAGAATTATGTCTGAACAAAGCTATGGTGGCTTCTAATGGGAAACAAATTATTCCAGAAAGCTAGAGAATTTGTTGAAGAAGCTCTCCACTCTGAGCATGACGGTGACCAGCATAAGACTGAGGATGTCGCTAAAAACGCTCTTTCATCGGCCTTTGCCAATACGACCGAGGCCGAAAAAGAACAACTGCGAGAACTCCAGGATGACCTGGAAAACCACTCGAAATAAAGTGAAAGCCTCCAGGATTCCTGGAGGCTTTCATTATGTTAAAATTGAATTGTTATTTTGTTCCTTTCCGCCTTTTTGTCCAATTTCCCGGCTTGTCGTGATTTATAGTGCCTTACGTCCTGCTTCTTGTCTCTCATTTTTTCTTCGTCAGCCATTTTTGTCACTTCTTCATAAGGTTTTAATTTGGCGCTTCAATATAAGATTTAGCCGATTTGTACACGCAATAAACTTAAAACGCCGAAAACTTTCCTTTTGTAAAAGTAGTGTAATGGCCTTAATTGTTAATTTCATTCCCTGCGGAAGGTACCAACGATGCCTGAAGTTTCTATTATGTTTGTGAAAGCGTGTGGATCCACTTCCTTGATGATCTTTTCAAGCTCATAAAGTTCATACCTTGTAATGACAATCAATAACATTTCCTTATTTTCGTTAGTAAACGCCCCTTTTGCCGGAATCCTTGTAATTCCACGGACTAACTGCGCGTGGATTGCCTGTTTAAGTTCTTCGCTTTTCTTTGTAATGATCATCGCTGTAAGCTTTTCATGACGAGTATGTATCGCGTCCACAACACGGGTCGATGTGTAAAGGGTAACAAGTGTATACAAAGCTTTTTCAGGTCCATAAACAGCGCCTGCCGTAACAATGATCACACCATTCAGCAGAAATAAATAAGTACCTACAGGTTTATCTTTCTTCCGTGATAGAAGCATGGCGATAATGTCCATTCCGCCAGTCGATGCCCCGTACTTCAAGGTGATTCCCACACCTACTGCAGCTATGACTCCGCCAAACACCGCATTCAATAATATGTCAGGTGACCAGCGAGTAATCGGAATGATTTCCATAAAAAAGGACATCAAGACAACGCTGAGAAAACTATAAAAGGTAAAGGACTTCCCAACTTTTCGCCAAGCAATGATCGTTACTGGAACGTTCAATAAAAGCAATAGAATGCCTGTCGATACATCAAAAGGTGCAAAAGAACCTATCATCCTCGATAGTAGCTGAGCCACTCCTGTAAAGCCGCTTGCATATACGTTTGCCGGTATTAGAAAAAAGTTCATCGCGATAGCATTCAGTAATGCTCCGACCACAACTATGATTATTTTCTTCATTTCACCACTGTACATCCTAAAAACCTCCATTTCACCCTTATCCTATTATCTTTTTACCCTTAATTATTTATTCTATTTACGTAGAGATTGAATTTTTACCGTTACGTGCTACACTAAAAAGTAGAGTGGTCACTCATTTTCTAAAAATTGTAAAAAGAAAGCAGGTGTATTATGGCTATCACAATTCTTGCAGATAGTGCATGTGATTTGCCATTGTCTTTCTATAAGGAAAACAATGTAACATTAATCCCTTTACAAGTCCATCTTGATGGGAGAAATTATGAAGATTTACTTACTATTAATTCTCACGAAGTCTATCAGGCAATGATTGAGGGAAAAGCCCCGAAAACATCGCAAGCTTCTCCAGAATACTTTATAGAACTTTTCACACAGTTTGCTAAGGAGAAAAAACAAGGAATATATATAGCCTTTTCCTCTGAGTTATCAGGAACTTATCAAACGGCAGTGATGATTCTTAATCAGGTGAAGGAAGAATACCCTGACCTTGACATAGAAATCGTCAATACCAAATGCGCTTCGATGGGAGTCGGTTTAATTGTAAAGAAAGCAGCCGACCTAGCAGCAAACGGTGCCTCTAAAGAAGAAATCCTAGCTGACATCGAATTACGCACCAGACATATGGAGCATCTATTCACTGTAGATAATCTTGAATATTTGGCGCGTGGCGGTCGCATCTCCAAGACCTCTGCCTTTGTAGGCGGTTTATTGAACATTAAACCGTTATTGCATGTTGAAGACGGGAAGCTTGTTCCGCTTGAAAAGCTACGCGGCAAAAAGAAATTGATTAAACGTGTAATCGAATTAATGCATGAAAGAGGCAAAAATTTAACAACCCAAACGATTGCCATCAGTCATGGTGATGATGAAGCAACGGCCTTGGAATGGAAGGAAGCCATTCAAAATGAATTCGGGACAACCGATTTCATGATCCATACAATTGGCTCCGTCATCGGTGCACATGCCGGTCCTGGTACAATTGCCCTCTTCTTCTTAAACGATACCCCTGAGAAATCATAAACATACATACTCCCTTCCATTATTGTGAACAATATATATTGATCATGATAATGGAAGGGAGTTTTCACTTTGTCAAAAACAACTGATAACAATAAAAGGCCAAAAGATAACCAAGCGATAAATGCTGAAAAAAATAGCGCATTTCAGGAAAACCTCACTGCAGGCAAGCATTCCTATTCGAAGAAAACGGACCATAAATGAAGCTCGGGGCTAGTCCCCTTGCTTTTTTAATAGGCTGTCACCGCTTTACCATATGATTTATATAGTTGTCTTCCCATCACACTTTCTCTATAATAAAGGAAATAAACCCTGCTGGAGGTAAGTGATGGCAAAGGAAAATTCATTTGATATTGTTTCGAAAGTAGACTTTTCAGAGGTAACGAATGCAGTTACCATGGCTATGAAGGAAATAAAGACCCGCTATGATTTTAAAGGGAGCATAAGCAGTATCACCATTGAAAAAGAAGACCTGGTTTTAGTGTCAGACGATGAATATAAGCTTGACCAGTTGAAGGATGTCCTCATTGGTAAACTCATTAAACGTGACGTACCGATCAAGAATCTGGACTATGGTAAGCTAGAAGGTGCTTCTGGTGGAACCGTCCGCCAACGGGCCAAGTTAATTCAAGGCATCGATAAGGAACAAGCAAAAAAGATCAATACCATCATTAAAAATAGCGGTCTTAAAGTGAAAAGCCAAATCCAGGATGATCAAATCCGGGTTACCGGCAAGAACCGGGATGATCTGCAAGGAATCATTTCCGCGATACGAGGCGCTGATCTGTCCATTGATGTACAATTCTTAAATTACCGGTAGTAATAAGGCCTCACCTGCTCAGGTAGGCCTTTTTTTATATGTAGCAGCTGCCTCTATTGTTTGTTAATACCCTCTTTCCCCTCAAATGAATCTCCTTCATAGAACATGGAAAGACTAGTCATGTTCCCCTCAGTTAAAACTATTTACCTTAGGACAATTTTAACCATTTTTTACATGTTTTATTTTTCCAAAAAGAAGGAATAGAAATAGTGTAGATAATTAAACAGGAGGCGTTTTAATCTTGACTAGTCAAAACCAAAATCAAAACAAACAAGGATTTCCACCTCAACATCAACAGCATCAGCCTGGAGTGGAAACAAAAATGGAACCGAACCCTGATTCAGTTAAATCTGCCTACAAAGGAAGCGGTAAATTAAAAGGGAAAACCGCAATCATAACAGGAGGAGACAGCGGAATAGGTAAATCTGTTGCCATTTATTACGCTAAAGAAGGAGCAAATGTGACAGTTGCATACTTGGATGAACACGAGGATGCTAAAACGACAAAAGAATTGATCGAAAAAGAAGGACAGAAATGTTTACTCATTTCTGGGGATATCGGTGATGAAGCCTTCTGCCAGGATGTCGTCAATAAAACGGTGGATGAATTCGGCGGTTTGGACATTCTAGTGAACAACGCTGGAGAACAGCATGTACAGACAAGTATCCTTGACATTTCTGCTGAACAATTGGAAAAAACGTTCCGCACTAACATTTTCTCGATGTTCCACTTAACAAAAGCTGCATTAAAGCATCTTAATAAAGGAAGCAGTATCATTAATACAACCTCTATCACAGCTTATCAAGGAAACCCAAAACTAATCGATTATTCTTCAACGAAAGGTGCAATACTAGCATTTACAAGAGCCCTTTCGAACTCCATTTCTAAAGATGGCATCAGAGTGAACGGTGTTGCGCCAGGCCCAATCTGGACACCACTGATTCCTGCCTCATTCGGTGAAGAGGATGTTGCCAAATTCGGTCAGGATACTCCAATGGGTCGCGCAGGGCAGCCTGAGGAATTAGCACCAGCCTATGTATATTTGGCAAGTGATGATTCATCTTATGTCAGCGGACAAGTCATCCATGTAAACGGCGGGACCGTTGTAAATGGATAAGGCCTTAACTGCCTTAACGACAAAAGCAGTGGACTTCGCAAATTGAAATCCACTGCTTTTACCTTTTTTCAAGCAGGATATTTCCAGTTTAAACGGAAATATATGTATGAGAAGGAGTTGTGTCATTTGAAAAATTTTGTAGATCCATGGTTCACCGTTCAGGAATTGGACTCAGAAACGTTCGCAATTAGTGAATATGGTCATTGGGAGAACGTCCACTCCTTTTTACTACTTGGGGAGACCCGGGCTGCGTTAATCGATACAGGGTTAGGCATCGATTCGATTAAGCGAATTACGGACCAGCTTACCGATCTTCCTATTATCGTCCTGACCACACATGTGCATTCGGATCATATTGGCGGTCATGGGGATTTTGATACAATTTATGTTCATGGTGATGATGCCGATTGGCTGATCAATGGCATTAAAGGTTTGACTTTGGAACAAATAAGAAAAGAAATGGCTCGGGATATCACCATACCCGTCCCGGAATCATTCGACCCTATTACATACAAGCCATTCCAAGGGTACCCTGATAAGCTCTTAACAGATGGGGAAACCATTGATCTTGGGAACCGCAGTTTAGGCATTTATCACACGCCTGGGCATTCACCTGGCCACATTTCTATTTTGGATAATGAAACAGGTTATTTATTTACTTATTTATTTACTGGTGACCTGCTTTATTCAGATACACCAGTTTATGCATTTTACCCATAGACAAGCCCTCAAGACCTTGTGAATTCGTTAGAAAAAATCGCTAAGCTCCAGAAAGTCTCCAAAATCTATGGCGGACACAACCAGCTCGGCCTCGAACCAAGGATTCTTGAGGAAGTCCTCGAAGCCATTCAATATCTTAGAGAGAATAACTTAGTCAGACACGGAACCGGTGTACATACATTCAAAAGTTTCAGCGTGCAATTCTAGCAAAAGGGGTTCGGAATTAACATTCCGAACCCCTTTGGAAATTCCCTTTGAATTTTGCTCAATATTAAGGAATCGGGTCTCTACGAGCCATTTTTGGACCTTGCCATCTCCAATTGGCCATCTTCTTTACATTCATGGCAGCGAAAGTGAGGACCGCCCGCAGAAAGCAAGTGCCCTACGTTCCAATCAACGTTCAAATTGGACAAGCCATAAAAAAACTGTAGACAAACTCGATTTTCTTCGAGTTTTGTCTACAGACTGAAAGGGCATTACTTTTACGTAATGCCCTTTCGTTTAATAAGTCAAGGCCATCGCACCTTGCTTGATCGGTCTGCAAGAATGCCTTTCCACGAAATGATGTGGAATGATGGACCCAACAGGAGTATCTCCATTTTGCAGCATTTGAATGATACCCTTAGCTGCCTGATATCCCAAATCGAAAATATTAATATCTACAGAAGTCAGGGCAGGCAATGATAGTTCAGAGAAAATAACGTTATTGAAGCTGACGATGGACATTTCTTCTGGAGTGCGAACGCCCATCTCGCGAAGTGAATGCACGATGCCAAGTGCCATAAGATCATCACTGACCACCAAAGCAGTTGGCGGTTCATCGATGGCAAGCAATCGTTTTGCAGCTGCTTGCCCACCTTCATGCAAAAAGTCTTCATGCAGGGTATATTCCCTCCTTCGATCGATCCCGGCCCTCTTCAAAGCCCGTTCATATCCTAATAAGCGATCGAGCGTCATCACAAGGGTTACATCGCCTCCGATGAATCCAATCCTTTCATGTCCTAGCTGAATGAGATAATCTGTTGCCTGTTCGGCTGCCAAGACATTATCGTTATCAACATATGTTATCTCCTCGAGAAAATCATAGGGTTTCCCAATGATTACAAAAGGAAAATCCCTTGCCCTCAAATAGGTCAGAATGTGATCGTTCATCCTGGAATACATCAGGATTATTCCATCCACCATCCCCCCCTGCACCATGTTTACGACTCCTTCGTAGATTTCATCTTCGGTTTTTCCCGTGCCTAGCAACAGGGAATAATGGTTTTCCTGAGCTCCCTCACTAAGACCCTGGAGAATCGTTGGAAAAAATGGATTTTGATAATAATCATTTGACGAACTTGGCAGGACCAAGCCAATGATCCTAGTTGATTGATTGGCAAGACTACGTGCAATGAAATTTGGATGGTACCCTAATTTATTCATCGCCTTACGTACCCTTACCTTTGTTTTTTCACTTATTCGAGGATTATTTGCAATCACCCGAGAAACTGTTGAAGGAGCAACATTCGCCAGCTGTGCCACATCTTTTATTGTGATGGCCATGCATTTCCCCTCTCCCCTCTTAGCCTTTATTGACTTCATTCCAAAAAAGGTGAATACCAATAAACACTTCACTAATAGATTTTATAATTATACACTTGTATGTATTCATAATACACTCAGTCCAACAGATATATCCATACTTTTTTTTTCCACTCGTCCACAGTTCAGAAAATACTGACTTTTCCGTTTTTTTCATCCCTTTTTTTAAAATTAAAAAGAAGCTGATTTTGGATCAGCTTCTAAAAAAACGACAAGTCTTTTGGAAGGAAAGAAGTCAGACGACTAACCACATAGGGTTTTAAGGTAATATACAAGAAATCATTTAAAGGTCAATAACGATAAATCCTCGTTTCATATGGCCGTAAATCAATAACGGACCCTTCAGGACAATCATCATAATTAGCTAGTAAAAGTTCCATTTTACCCCAATGAGAAAGGTTGATTTGGTGGTGATTCATACTAAAGTTACATACTACCATCACTGAATTTTCATTCATACTTCTTGTATAAATATAAAGCTCAGGGTGATCTTCCCATAATAATTCATATTCCCCATAAACAAGGACCTGATGTTTTTTTCGAAGTTCAATCATCTTTTTATAAAAATGATAAATGGATGATGGGTCATTCTTCTGCTGTTCTACATTAATGGCGCGGTAATTGGAATTAACCCTCATCCAAGGTCTTCCGTGCGTGAACCCACCATTTTCATTTTCATTCCATTGCATCGGGGTTCGTGAATTATCACGGCCGCTATGCCAGATAATGTTCATGATTTCATCATGCGGACGGCCTTTGGAGGTCTCAATCCGGTAAAAGTTTTTCATTCCAACATCATCATAATCATCAATCGAATCAAATTGGACATTCGTCATACCTATTTCCTGACCTTGATAAATAAAAGGTGTCCCTTGCATGAAAAAGTATAGAGCCCCAATCATTTTTGCGCTTTCCAACCAATATTGATGATCATTTCCCCATGTCGATACACTTCTCGGCTGGTCATGGTTTTCAAAAAACAAAGCATTCCAGCCTTTGTTTTTCATCACTTTTTGCCATTTGGTCATTGTGCGTTTTAACCCCTGAACATCAACATCGTGATTCTGTCCCCTATTCCAAAGTCCAAGATGTTCAAATTGAAATATCATATTGAATTTCCCATTCAATTCCCCAACCCAATCTTCAGCCTGCTCAATCCTGACGCCATTGGCCTCACCGACCGTCATGATATCATACTTAGAGAAAGTCTCTTCTTTCAACTCCTGAAGGTAATCCAGAATCCCATCCTGATTGGTATGCATTTCAAACGCAGGTACATACTGATGCCAATAAGGATTGGGCATATCCGGCAAGCCCTCACGCTTATGAATATGAGTGATAGCATCAATCCGGAAGCCATCAATTCCCTTGTCGAGCCACCAATTGACCATTTCATACAATGCATGTCGTACATCAGTATTTTTCCAGTTTAAATCTGGCTGTTTTTCGGCAAATAAATGTAAATAGTATTGATTGGTCCTTTCATCGAACTTCCAGGCACTTCCGGAAAAGATACTTTCCCAATTATTAGGCTCCCTTCCGTCCTGCCCATCCCTCCATATATACCAATCCCGTTTAGGATTATCGCGGGACGAACGTGACTCGACGAACCATGGGTGCTCATCACTTGTATGGTTCAAAACAAGATCGAGTATCACCTTCATCCCACGTGCGTGAACATCTTTCAATAACAGTTCGATATCTTCGATTGAACCGAACTCATCGGATACGGCCTGATAATCACTAATATCATAGCCATTATCAGCATTGGGGGACTTGTAAAATGGACAAATCCAAATAACATCTATCCCTAAATCCTGCAGGTAATCGAGCTTTGAAATCAATCCTTTTATATCTCCGACGCCATCACCATTACTATCCATGAAACTGCGCGGGTAAATTTGATAGCAAACCGCTTCTTTCCACCAGGTCTTATTCATGCTGTACCCTCCCGATCCTGTTTTCCACAAAGCCTTAGGGACAATGTTTGGCAGCTACCGACATCGAGAGGTATATGATTATTTTGGTTGGTTCCGTTTTGAACGCTTAATAACCAAAGCAATGAATATACCAAAAATGAGAAGAACCAATCCTATAACTAACAGGTAAGGAATATTAATAATCGACTTAGGTGAAAGTGTGTAGACTTCCGTCGTCTCCCTGTCGATTACGATAGAGTAGCTGTTGTCCTTACTGCGGACCAGATCCCCATTCAGCATACCTCTCAACTCTTTATTCTTTTCAAGTTCCTTTTCAGTAAGGTTTATCGTTTGAGTTTCAGTCGTATTGTTCATGGCGACGACAATCGTTTCATCACCATACACACGCTTGAAAACCGAAGCTCCACCTTTTTCATATAAAAGCTCCAAATCCCCTTTTATCAATGCTGGGTACATGTCTCTGAGATCGGAAAGCTTTGTTATATATTCGACCAATTCCTGTTCTGTCTTAAAATTCATCAATTTATGATTATCCGGGGCACTATCGCCATTTAAGGCTATTTCCGATCCATAAAATACGATTGGCACTCCTGGCACCGTATAGAGATATGACAGAGCCATTTTCCATCTGGAACCTGGATTTTCGTTATGATCGGCTGCATCCTTGGTAAATCGGGGCATTCCCTGAGTGTCCATGAACAATGCCTGAGGAGCATTTCCCCCAAATTCATCTTCACTTTTCGCAAATGCATTAAAAACAGGTTTAAATTCTTTATCGGGTGCAGCAAATGCTTTCCGCAGCTCGGCATTTTGCGGATAAGCCATAAAAGCATCGATACCCGTCTGCTTGTAGCTTGAAATCAAATCGGTATCACCTTGTACATCTCCTATTGTATAGAAGTTTGATTTTTCAGATTTGACTGCATCCACAAATTCCTTCCAAAAATCTTTTGCTATGTATTGGACTTTATTTAAACGGTATCCATCAATATCGGTTTCCGTAATCCACCATTTGGCCGCATCAAGTAAATATTTCCGCGGTTCATCATTGTCTTGATTCAAATCCGGAAGACCATCAACCCATCCTGTTTCCAAATCATCCTGATTTCCGTCCTTGGAAATCTTTTTTTCTTCATGGAACCAACCTTGTTTTTCAGGGTCTGTCAGCCATGATGATTCAGGACCCACATTATTAGCTTGAAAATCAATGATCACCTTCATATCGCGTTTATGTGCCTCATTCACGAGTTTTTTAAACTCTTTAATTGTCCCATAGTGTTTATCCGTTTTATAAAAATCGGTCACCCAGTCACCATGATAACCATTTTCATCATTAGCGAAAATCGGTGAAAGGATGATAGCGGTAAAACCCATATCTTTTAAATAATTCAGTTTCTTCGTGACACCTTCAAAATCCCCACCATTAAACGCAGAAGGGTCATTGACATTCGCGTCTCCATTATTTTGTATATTACCATCGAAAAATCGGTCGACTAATAATGAATATACGATTTCATCCTTCCAAGTTCGTTGTTCTTTTTCAGCTGCTCCTACTGGAATGGCGTAAAAAAGAAGCAACGGAATTAAAGCGAGTGATAACACTCTTTTTCTCATATCCGCTCTCCTCCTAGCTATCTCTTTACGCCTTTAAGATTAGCCTTTTGGCCCCTTAACGTCAAATCCAAATTATAAAAAACTTTACACTAAAGGGACAATTTGGAGATACTGGTTACGCATAATGAATGGAATAAGCAGAACACGATTTTAACGTTCTTTTTTTATCGTTTTCACAGCTTTATCCAAAGCCCTTTTTGGTTTTGCTTTTTCAGTGGATATATCATCCATGGCAGAATTCATCGGTCCCCATACCTTATTCATTTCCGGAATATTCGGCACAGGTTCAGCGTATTGTATTTGTATGCTTAAGGCTTGTGCCCTTTTATCTTCATTGATTGCTGGGTTTTGTTTGATTGCCTTATTTGGGGGGATTTCCCCTGTTTTTTCATAACGCTGGATTGCATTATCATCGTTTGTCAAATATTCCACTAACTTCGTAGACCAGTAAGGATGTTTAGTGAATGCTGTTACATGCCAGCCTTTGATTTCCATGAACGTTTTCATTGGCTGACCATTTGGCAATTTGGGCAAAGGGGCAATTCCTGTATCCTTTCTCTTGGAAAATGAGTTACCGTCACTCATGAAAGAAGCCAAATTCCCTTGATCAAATAACTTCCCGATCGCTGCCTCGTCGCCTTTTGGAATCAAATCCGCTTTATACCATTTTTGGATGTACCGAGCCCCTTTTATTGCACTCTTATTATTCAAACCAATGTCCGAAGGGTCCAGATTTCCATCCTTATCTCTAAATACATAACCTCCCATTCCAGCCATCACTCCATACGCATCATGGAAATCATTCCATTTGGCATAGTAACCATACACTTTCCCTTTTCTTGATTTCTTCGCCATTTTATATAGGTCATCCATCGTTTCAGGAGCTTTAGCCATCAATTTTTTATTATAAATGAAAACGGAAGTGTTCACGGATTTCGGCAATCCAAATACCTTATCTTGATACATTTCCCCCCTGATTGAAGATTCAATGAAGGCATTTATTACTTCTTCATTCACCTTCACTTCCTGAATTAGGCCTTCCTTCACGATACGCCCGACTTTGTCATGGGAAAAAGTAACAACATCCGGGGCTTTTCCGTTTCCGATTGGCCCATCACGACGAAGCCGGTGATACATCTCGGTAGCTATTTCCAGCTCTTTATGCTCAACTTTGATTCCATATTCTTTTTCAAATGCCTCAATTACTGGCTTTAGGGCCTCGGCTTTACCTTTTTCCTCCCAAATGATCAATTTTTTCGGCTTCGCTTCATTACTGGCTTCTTCGTTTTTCTTATTTTCTTTCACTACTTTATTTTCCAAATCTGAACTGGATCCACAAGCACTTACAATAACGATCAAGAACATGGACATGAAAAAATGAAAAATCAGCTTCTTCATTTTCATTCTCCTTTTTAAAATGTTTATTTTATCATGTCCAAAAGCACCAAATAATACTGTTTTTCAGTTCAGCCAATCAAACAAAGTTCCTAAATGAAAGCGGCACCAAACCTATTGTTATCATTATATGAACAGCTTTGGTTTTTACAACATTTTCCTCGACGTATTTATTTCCTTGTAGTGATGAACACTTTTTGTTATTTTTTAGTTAATAAGTGCTTCTTTCAATTAAACTTGGGTATATGACCATATTGAAAAAAACACTTAAACCCGGCTAATTATAACTACATAGAGCCCTCCCTCATAAACAGCCTGAAGTTCCCTTTTTCAATTCACTTCCTCAAATACTTATAGAATTGGAGTGTTTTCAATGGAATTTTCATCCATACACCATAGACCTAATGACAATTATAGCTATCCCATCAACACGGAAACCCTACATATCCGCCTGCGTACGAAAAAACAAGATATCTCCTCAGCCGGATTGATTTTTGGGGATCCATACATTTCAGATAATGATGGTCAATGGCAGTACGAAGAACTTCCCATGAGTTTATCAGGCAGCGATAACCGTTATGATTATTGGCATATTTATGTGAAGCCCTCCTACAGAAGAATTCGATATGGGTTCAAGGTATCCTCAGAAGATGAAAGTGCCATTTACACGGAAAAGGGTTTCTTTAAAGAACCCCCCAGAGATCCCGGGAGCTATTTCGCGATTCCTTATCTACATCAAAATGAATTATTCGGAGCACCAGAATGGGTCAAAGATACGATTTGGTATCAAATTTTTCCTGAACGATTCGCGAACGGAAACCCAGACAATGATCCGGAAGGTGTGATACCTTGGGGTAGTGAAGAACCGGCCGTGGATAATTTTTTTGGCGGGGACTTCCAAGGAATCATTGAACATTTGGATTACTTAGAGAAGCTCGGCATCAACGGAATTTATTTCACGCCAATCTTCCATGCCTACTCCAATCATAAATACGATACGATTGATTATCGGAGTATCGATCCGCAATTCGGAACGAAGGAAACATTGAAAACACTAATAACCGAATGCCACAAACGGAATATCCGGGTCATGCTGGATGCCGTTTTTAACCATAGCGGCTACTATTTCCCCCCGTTTCAGGATTTACTCGAAAAAGGGGAGAAATCAAAATATAAGGATTGGTTCCACCCACACAGCTTTCCTCTTAAAGGAGGGGAAAGGCCAAATTATGAAACATTCGGTTTTTTTGAATCGATGCCAAAATTGAATACTGCGAATCCTGAGGTGAAAGAATATCTGCTCGAGGTCTCGGCTTATTGGATCAAGGAGTTCGATATAGACGCCTGGAGGCTCGATGTGGCAAATGAAGTCGATCAGCCATTCTGGCGTGAATTTCGAACAACGGTGAAAAATATAAAGCCTGACCTTTATATTCTTGGGGAAATTTGGCATGACTCGATGCCATGGCTTCGCGGCGATCAGTTCGATGCGGTCATGAATTACCCGTTTACCAACCAAGTTTTTCGCTTGGTCGCTTCACAAACCATCAATGCACGCGAGTTCACAGAAGAAATGACAGCCATCTATCACAGTTATCCTACCAATGTTTTTGATGTGACATTCAATCTTCTTGGCAGCCATGATACACCGCGGATTTTCACGGATTGCGGGGAAGATCTAGCTCGAACCAAGCTCATCCACGCAATCCTTTTGACATTCAATGGCAGCCCTTGTATATACTATGGAGATGAAATAGGCTTAACCGGAGGCATGGATCCAGGGTGCCGAAAATGCATGGTCTGGGAAGAAGAAAAACAAAATACCGAGCTTTTCAATGAAATTAAGACATTGATCCTCTTGCGAAAAGAAGAACGATTACTTGCCAATGACGGAAAGTTCAAATTCCTTGATACAGCCGGAAATGAAAATATTGTGGCATACCAAAAGTATAATGGAGAACGTTCTGTCCTGATCCTCATCAATCCGACGGATGTCCAGCAATCCTTTACCCTACCTTTTGATTTGAACGGACGTACACTAACCGATTTAAGAACAAAAGAAACCACACAGGAAGGTAAATTTGAATTGGGCGGTTATCAATATAAAATTCTCGCATTCAATCATTGAGGCAATGAAAACGGGGCAATGAAAATCATCGGCCCCGTTTTTTTCAATCGATTATTTGGATATCATATTCTTTGAACCATACATGGGTTTGTGCCAAGTGAGCGAGCAACTGTGGACCTGACATCAATTGCCCGAACCATGGCACTTTAAAAGCGGCACCTTTGGATTCTACTATATCCGTGAGCTTCTGTTTATCAAAGAACTCATGCAGGACCGAATTTTTATCCTTCAGCAAGTCCTTCAACAATGCCTGCACACGGTCTGTATATATAGGGTTATGGGTTTTTGGGTATGGACTTTTTTTGCGATACAATACCTCATCAGGTAAAAGCCCCTCCAACGCTTTCCTCAGAATACCCTTTTCACGGTTGCCTTCCATTTTCATTTCCCAAGGAATGTTCCATGCATATTCAACAAGGCGATGATCGGCAAATGGGACGCGGACCTCTAGACTTGCCCCCATACTCATCCGGTCCTTCCGGTCAAGAAGAGTCGTCATGAACCATAATAAATTCACATAGAAAAGCTCTCTCCGCTTTGCTGCCACACCATTTTCCCCTTCCAATTTGGGCGTTTCGGCAAGGGTGGTAAAATAGGCTTCCTGCGCATATTCCTCAAGCTTCAATTTCTCGCGCCATCCCGATTTCAATAAAGACACCCGCTCATCGGTCGATCTCATCCATGGAAATCCGGCACGATTCAAATCATCCTCACGATGAAACCAAGGATAACCGCCAAAAATTTCGTCCGCACACTCGCCAGACAGGCCTACGACAAAATCCTGCTTGATTTCCTTACAAAACCAAAGTAAAGAAGAATCGACATCCGCCATGCCTGGAAGGTCCCTTACAAGGACAGCCTCTGTTAAATAATCCGTTAACTGTTCTTGAGTGATGATCGATGAATGGTGAACCGTGTTAAAGGTTTCAGACATCTTATTAATCCAATGCCCATCAGAGTTAGGCTGAAAATCATTTGCCTTAAAATAGCGTTCATTATCTTCATAATCAATGGAATACGTATGAAGCTGGCCTTTCCCTTCTTTTTGATAGACGTTTGCTGCAATGGCTGTTATGGCGCTTGAGTCAAGCCCTCCTGACAAGAAAGTACAAAGTGGAACATCAGATACCAGTTGCCGCGTCACTGCGTCCTCGACAAGGAAGCGGACCTTCTCGGCCGTTTCATCAAGGGTATCTCGATGTTCTTCGCTTTTCACATTCCAATATCTCCAAATCCGGAGACCTTTCCTTGATAAGGTAAGCGCATGGGCAGGCCTTAACTCCTGGATATTATGAAATACGCCTGAACCTGGCTTTCTGGATGGACCAACACCAAAAACTTCAGATAGTCCACTGCGGTCGATCTCCGTTTTAACATCGGGATGGGCTAGAATCGCCTTCAATTCCGATCCAAAAATGAACCCGCCGTCCCTTTCCGTGTAAAAGAATGGCTTTACCCCCATCCGATCTCTTCCAACGAATAATTTCTGTTCCTTTTCATCCCAAATCCCAAACGCAAAAATCCCATTGAACAAGTCAATGCATTTTTCTTTCCATTCTATATAAGAAGTTAGTAAAACTTCTGTATCAGAATGACCGTTAAAGGAATATCCTTTTAATAATAGCTGTTTACGAATATCCTCGGTGTTATATAGCTCTCCGTTATAACAAAGCGTATACCTGCCGTTTTCGTGATATTTCGTCATCGGCTGTTTTCCGCCTTCCGCATCGACAACCGTTAACCGTTTATGACCAAAGGCAACATGGGCTTCGCACCAAACATTTTCCTCGTCTGGCCCCCGCTTTGCCAACGTTTTTGTCATGTTTTCCAGTGTTTTCGTTTTTGTCCGTAAATCTTTTTGAAAATGCACCCAGCCTGTTATCCCACACATTTTAAAATTCATCCTTTCTATCCGGACTATCAAAAAAATATTGGCTCCCTGTCTTAAAAAGATTTACAGTTCCATATTTGTAAATTCGAAGACCATTGCAAAGAAGATTTAAGTATCAATCAGCATCATTCCGTAAGACCCCCTGCCACAACGCCCGACGTTGTTAATGAATTGTTGAGCAAAGTATCCCGTGTTTAAACATAGCCTATGCAAAGACGGAAAGATGGTTATTTGTCCATAATATTTTAAAATATACAGTTATATTTTCATTGGATTTTGACTAAAAAGTAGGTGAGGATTCCACTATTGGAGGTATATGTATGAGTCAGCAACAACGAATCAAGTTAATGAACAGGCAAACAAGAGGCTTTACCGAAGGAACAGTGGAAAATATCAATCAACAATGGATTTTTTTCGATGATGAAACTGATGAGGCGTGCTCCATTGAAGACCACGTTGATAGCATCATTGAAGTGTACAGGGGTGGGCGCTGGCGGCAAGGAGTTATTGAAGAAGAGGGGAAAATCCTGCTTCACCGGGAAATCACCTTCTTAAGGGAAAATGAGCCCATTCGGATTCGCAAAAAACTGCTCTACTCTTTTGAACGTTTATTGGAAGAATTGAACGACGATTCCTTTTTCCAATTTGTAACGACCTTGAATTCACTTGATTTTTCTATTTATGATTGTATATATAGCTATAATCAGCTCACTTTTTTAAGGGCAGTCCCTAACCAGTCCGGCGTGAATTTCTTCACCTTTGATAACGAGAGCCAAATATGTCTCGTTCAGCACCATTTTTCTTATGGTAAAAAGGATCACGATCGTTTTGAATTCACACTTAACACTGGAAAAAGGATCGTCATTGAGAAAGTGAATTCACAATAACTTGTAAAAAAACGGGTAAATGAGATTTCCTCATTTACCCGTTTCCATTCTGTATTAAAAAAAGTCCATTCCCTGTGGCAGGGAAAGCCCTAAATAAAGGACGAATACAAACGCAACGATGAACAATATCCACATGGCACCTGTGCTTTTCCCTTTTTTCGTACGGACCAACACCATTTCCATCGCCGCAATCACGATGATTCCGACAATCATTTTCACTGCGTAAACACTAAAATTCGTGATCAGCATTCCGCCTGTAAGGAAAATCAATAGATAGAATAAACGTGTTATCATATGTAACATTTTTGCTTTCGGATTTCCGCTTTTAAGCATCGAATATGTGACAAAGAAAAGAATGATTCCGATAACCCAAGCTGTAATATGAATATGTGTAGTCATTTTTTTGCCCCCTCGTTCAGTTTCCATTTCATCATATCATAGGCTTTTACAAAAAAACAAAACTAAGATTCAGCTGAATAGGTAAAATCAACAATTTAATGAACATCATTTACATTTCTTCTCATCTAGTCATCATCGACGCATAACCGGTTTTTTACCATATGTAACAATACGCCATAAATATTCAACCGGTCCGTATTTATACAGACTCATCCACAATAAGGAAAGCAGCATTTGCAGGCAAAACAGGGCTAAAAGGAAAACAAATCCAGTCGTATATGAGACTGATCCATATAAACCAAGGCCATATGAATAAAAAATGGCCGTACATACGATCGATTGGAATAAGTAATTACTCATCGACATCCTTCCGATATACGAAAGGGGCCGGAACAGTCGGGAATCTCCTGCCTGTTCCGCCAAAAGCGCGATTGCCGTGATATAAAAAATCGTAAGTAGCGGTCCGCCAAAATAATCCTGAACGAATATCGTACCAAAATGGTATACCGTCACATATGGCAGGATCTTAATCGACAAACCAAGCAGCAAGCTTACGATCAATATCGCTTTCAACTGTCGTTTATATTGATTAATATTTTGGAGAAAGCCTTGCTTTGCAACGCCTGCTCCAATTAAAAAAAACGGAAAAATCGATAAGAAAAGGATAATGGCATTAAAAGGGTTGTTCACCATATACCAATCTAGTGCCCTTTGAGTCATTATTTCCGTAAATGTACCAGATTGATAAACTTCCAAAGACTGTTTCATCATCGCTGAATCAGTCGTCATTTCCATTCCTTCCCTATCAAATATGCCCATTATAAGAAATAGTGAACCCAATATAGCAAAAGGAAGAACATAACAAACCGAGCCTAACAGAATTAAAGTCCTGCCCTTCATCTTATAAAAAAACAAAAATGCAAACCCAAATACAGCATAATTAATAAGGATGTCCCCATGCCAGATGAAGAAGGCATGAATGCACCCAAGTACCAGCAGGAAACCTAGCCTTTTCGTAAATAGTATAGGAAATGAAATGCCCTTTTCTTCACTCCTAATAGCCAGTATGACGGCCCCGAAACCGAACAGAAACGCAAATAAAGGATAAAAGCTGGCTTGTGCGGCTACATCACTGAATCTGTACAAAATCCCGTCCCATCCTTCGGACCATCGTTCAGCACCATCTATGTATAAGAGCGGGGAGTGGAAAGAAGGCATATTCACTAAAAAAATACCTAAAATGGCTAACCCACGTAAAATATCGATGCTTACGATCCGTTTACTTTCCTGTATAGGTACAAACGTGCCCTTCATAGATTCACCTCTCTCATCCATAACAGATTTAACACCACTTCTATAACCTCATTGTTTCATCTTTAACCACTGTTGCCGATTTTTGCTTTTTTATTAGTATGACAAACAAGCTACCCAATAAGCAAAAGATTCCTGCAAGGAAGAATGCCCATGTATAAGAGTTGAATATTTTGAAGAGAAGCCCCCCGCCATATGCCGCCACTGCTGCACCCGCCTGATGCGCCGCGAATATCCAACCGTATACAATCCCGCTTTTCTCCAATCCAAAGACTTGCCTTGAAATGCTTATGGTCGGAGGCACTGTAGCTATCCAATCCAAGCCGTAAAAAACGGAGAAGGTGATCAATAGCGCGATTGAGCCTTCTTTTAGCGCAAAAGGAAGCAAAACGAGGGAAGCACCTCTTAGACCGTAATACCAAAACAACAACCAACGGTTATCAAAACGATCTGATAACCACCCCGATACAGTCGTACCAACCAAATCAAAGATCCCCATGAAAGATAACAGTGACGCTGCCATAACGACCGGTAATCCAAAACTAATGCAGTAAGAAATGAAATGTGTGCCGATCAGCCCGCTCGTTGAAAGTCCACATATAAAAAAACTTCCTGCCAATAACCAGAATTCCTTTACTCTCACTGCTTCAATTAACGACTGAAAAGCCATACCGATGGGGTTCTTCTTTTGGACTGGAACAGCCTCTTGGATTTCCTCCACTAATCCATATGGAAGAATCCCAGCTTCCTTCGGATCGTTTTTCATGAATAAAAGGATGATTGCCAGCATGATTAAGCTAAGGACCAAAATTAAACCAATCGCCCATCTAAAAGAGTAATTCTCAATGATGATTGCTAAAACCGGAAGTAAAATGAGCTGACCTGTTGCCGTACTTGCCGTTAGTATCCCGACTGCCAGCCCCCGCCTCCTCTCGAACCAACGATTTGCCACATATGGGCTCAATACCGTTAAAAACACTCCAGACCCCAAGCCAATGATAATCCCCCAAATTAGAATGAGCTGCCACTCATGCTCCATGAAAAAAGTGAGGAAAATCCCTGCCAATAAAGTTGACATGGCCAACACCATCATTTTCTTTAAACCAAGCACTTCAATTAGAGCAGCCATGAACGGACCCGATAAACCATAAAGAAAGAGACTTATAGCGAAGGCTAAAGAAATGACGGACCGGTCCCACCCGAACTCATTTTCAAATGGTACGATGAATACTCCTGATGATGATCTAACGATTCCGGCTACAATAATCGAGAAAAATGTAATGATTAGAATCACCCAGCTATAATGAATACGTTTCAATGTTCTCCCCCACAATCCAGAAGTAAACATGATGAAAAAAGAAAAATCATAATAATTTGAAATATTTTATAATAGTAACACTTTATCGTTAAACAAGAAGCTTTTTTATAGAAACAAATTCCAGTCATCATCTTAAGAAGTCAAAATGAATGATTTGATTATGATGGCCTTTATCAAACAATGGCATGAGTTCCTGTGGCTGTGATTACGAAAGTGGGCATTCATCATGGTCAAAGGGAGCCCCCCACCTTCATTTCCCGTCAGGATCCATATCACACCAGATCAAATGGACAAAAACGCTGATCATTTCTGATCAGCGTTAGCGAGCTCAATTGACGAATCTGCCTGTTTTCCCCTTAGATTCCCAGTAATCGTTACGAAGATGGATTTTTTGGATTTTTCCCGATGCCGTTTTTGGAAGCTCATCGACGAACGACACACTGGTGACTGATTTAAAATGGGCCATTTTTTCTCGTGTGAAGGTCTTTATATCATCCTCAGTTAATTCCACACCCCTTTTTAGCACAATGAAGGCATGCGGCGTCTCTCCCCACTTTTCATGCGGAACGGCAATGACTGCCGCTTCAAGAATGTCCGGATGTTCATAGAGTATTCCTTCCACTTCTATGGAAGAGATATTTTCTCCGCCACTTATGATTATATCCTTTTTGCGGTCAACGATATCAACATTTCCATTTTCATCGATTGTTGCCATATCGCCAGTATGCAGCCATCCATTTCTCAGTGTCTGGTTGGTCGCTTCTTCATTTTTCCAATAACCTAACATCACACCATGACTGCGGACGATGAGCTCCCCGATATCCACGCCATCATGGCCTACTTCCTCACCATTTTCATGTACAACCCTTACCTCACTGCCTATGATGGGATATCCGGCTTTCGCCTTCATTCTATATTTTTCCTTTTCCGAAAGATCATCGAATTCAGAACGAATCAGCGATATCAAAGCTACCGGTGTTGATTCAGTCATTCCATAAATTTGAATGAATTCCCAGCCTAACTCTTTTTCTACCCTTGTAACGAATGCAGGGGGCGGAGCGGAACCCGCAACAACGATTCGGATATCTTGCTCAATCACCGGAACATTCCGTTCATAATATTGAAACAAAGAATTAAGAACCGTTGGTGCCATATGCATAATGGAAACCTTATGCTTTTCAAGTGCATCAAATATTGTTTCGGGTGTGGTTTTCCTCAAACAAATTTGAGTGGCACCATTTGCCGTATAATAAAATGGGGCACCCCAACCATTTACGTGGAACATCGGCAGTACATGCAAATATGTATCGCGGTCATTGACTCTGAAGTGATGCATCGCACCTAGGGCATGCAAGTAATTGTTGCGGTGAGTCAGCATCACCCCTTTGGGATTTCCTGTGGTCCCGCTTGTATAAAGAAGGCTCGAAACATCATTTTCATACACTGACTCCCGATTAAAACTCCTGTTATCATAACTTTCCAGCCAATAGTTGTAATCGATTTCATTTATCTCTTCACCTTTATAATGTACAATTATGTGTTCCACCGATTCAAGTTCATCCTTGACAGGATAAATTAGTTGATACAATTCCTGATCTACGAAAAGAACCTTGGACTCACTATGGTTCAAAATGAATAAATAATCGGCAGGCTTCAAGCGGATATTCAATGGAACGATTACGGCCCCAAGTTGAAATACTCCATAAAAGCCTTCAAGCATTTCAATTGAGTTAGGTGCCAAGTATGCCACCCTATCACCCTTTTTGACTCCAATATCCCTCAAACCATTTGAAAGCTGGTTTACACGGCCGTTCAACTCTAAGTAGGATAAAACCTTGTCATCTCCAATGATGGCTTTCTTATCGCCATATAGTAAGGCTGCTCGATCTAAGAAATGCGATAATACTAATGGTACGTTCATTTCCTCACCCCTTATTTTATTTAAAAATTCTGAATTAGTAAACATTTTACCATAACTGTTTCCATTCATCCAATGACATCCTTTCCTGTTATACAACAATAAATTGATAGGCAGATGAATCACATCAATCTTGAGTTGACATACAATACATTGATACTCCCTTCAGTGTAGGCTCATCGCCTTGATTTAAGGGTAAAACCAGAATAAAAAAGGGTGATTTTTCTTGCCGGCCATCGTAGGAATCGTTCAAGTCATCAATGTCAGTAACAGTGGAGTTGTCCATGTTGGTGACGTCTTTAAAATTGGTCCATATTCCACTGCGAAAACTTTTTCGGGTGCTGGCTCGTTCAATACAGGTGAATCCATATCACTATATAATGCCTATAGCACCACAAATACAAATGATACAGATGGTATTGATCAGCCACTGGTCTTAAATCTCTAATGTTTTTAAGAAAGGAGTCAGCATGATCTTCAATATTCAACAGACAATACAAATCAATATGATAAAAATTCAAAGCATCGCCAATTCATCCGTTTTTCAAATAGGAAGTGCCGGGGTGATTAAACCATATTCCACATTAGCCAATACCGGTGGATTCACTGAGCCTGCTCCCGGAATTGAAGCTGATGTAACCCCATTAACCAGTTTCGTCCCATTTAATCGTCCTAATTCATAGGCATTCACCCATTTCCATATTTTTCATATACTGTCATAAATGAATTTATCATATTGTGAAGGTGAGGTGTTGAATCGTGAATCAGGATCTATATTCGTACTCCATCCAAATGCAGTGTTATCTTGAAGCCCAGGATAAACGGATCATGAAACTTGAACGCGAACTCAAACGCCTGACAGATGAACTTGCCCAACTGAAAAGCAAACCGCCAATCCATGTAGATAAAATTGAATATAAATTCGATCAATTAAAAGTCGAATCTTTAGATGGAACGTTGAATATCGGCTTAAACCCTAATGATCTAAACAACATTGATGAATTTGCCGTCAACAACCAACCCGTTCCACCTGCACCGAACCTATTTCCAGGCAGAGAAATCGTTGTCCAGGAAATTTTCAACGATATACTTTCAGACTTGGAAAATATGATCCACGATGCGGAAACCCAGTTAAAAGTATCATTGGAACCCTCTTATCATGACTTCATTAAGCAGGACGTCGAACGCCAGCTTCATCAACGAATCAATATGTATTTCGATAATCTTAATTATGCGGAACGTGCACCAGAGCAACTGGATAATATCAAGGAAAAAGTCAGGGAAAAGGTGAAATCCGATATTCAAGCTGCATTATTTCAATTCATTACCCATTCACAAACCGAGACAGGAGGAAATCCAAATGGAGTTTAATGTAATCAATCACCAGCTTTGCGTAGGTGATATCAAAATTATCGGTGTATCAAGCTCTGCTTTATTTCTAATAGGGGATGTGCAAACGGTCCAACTATCTTCCGCATTCGATACACCTCCGGAATCCCTTATCATCGGACCAACCGTCCCATTTGCTCCAAAAGGATAAAAGAGATGTTTTCAAGAACATCAAAAGTAAAGTCTTTATCTGCCAAGACAATCCTTTTTAGCTCCACCATGCAGATTGGAGACTGTTCTTATATTGACGGAAACTCATTTGCCTTGGCACTCCAGAAGAAAAGCGACACTTTCGATTCAGTGGATGTTCATTTCGAAGACTATGACATTTTTAAGAAACCATTTTATATCCCTAGATTGAATGAACCCGTCATATCAAGATTTTCAAATCCGAATCCTTTTATTCATGTTGGCAACATCGACGTAATCGGGGTATCATCTTCAGCTGTTGTCGGTGTGGGGAATGTCGGTCATATACGTATGGAATCCAGAGTGAAACACATTCGGGAGATTCCTAAAAAAACCGAAAAGACACCAATTGAGGATTCAACCCACACCCCTTAAATGTTAAAAGGAGGAATTTATATGCCAGCTATTGTCGGTCCAGTCCAAATATTCAATGTCGCGGATGGAAACCTGTTATTCGGGGATGCAGCCGTCATTTCGCCGAAGTCTTCCAACAAAACTGTCACCGGATCCGGTTCATCTAACACTGGTGCGATCGTCTTTACGGCCAATGGGCTGAATGGAAGCAATGTCCTTGATGTCAATGGGGTCGACCAACCCATTGCAGGGAATAATTAGTCAATCGAGTAGGGGGAAAATAAGTTTATTTTCGCCCCTCTCACAACACCGTACGTACGGTTCGCGTATACGGCGTTTC
>NZ_JBHZPE010000133.1:0-1208 GCF_042787985.1 Peribacillus sp. YIM B13481 | reverse complement strand
GGATTTGATATTGAGATTATTGGTATTGATCGTGTACATTCATCTAGGGACAGGTGGCGTGCAGCCTATCGCAAAAACGGTATTGATGGCCTCCAAGATAACCGAAGTGGCCATTCTGGCAGGCCTCGCGTAATGGAGCTTACTTTTGATGAAAAATTCGCGAGGTTGGAGGCAGAGAACAATTTATTAAAAGCTGAGATTGAACTCTTAAAAAAGATCAGATTTGCCGAAAGGGGGATGAAGAAAAAATAGCCTTATCAGCAGAACAAAAATTTATCCTTATCCGTTTTGTGATTGATAAGTACAAATTGAAAAATATGGTCACCCATTTGTGCAAATCCGCAGGGGTTTCGCGTTCCGGCTACTATAACTATTATTCCAAAAGGGCCATTGAACAAAGGAAATTAAAAGAGAAAATGGATGAAGCCCTTCGGGATATTATACTGAAAGCATTTAGATTTAAAAACCGCAAAAAAGGAGCCCGCCAAATCAAGATGACTTTGGCAGGTCAATTCAATATTGTCTATAACCTGAAAAGGATTCGAAGAATCATGGGGAAATACAACATCATATGCCCATTCAGAAAAGCAAATCCATACAAGCGTATGATGAAAGCTACCCAGGAACACAGAGTCCTTCCGAACCTTTTAAACCGGGAGTTTAAACAGGATATCCCTTATAAAGTATTGCTTACAGACATCACCTATCTTTTTTATGGGAATAGACAAAAGGCATATTTATCAACGTTTAAAGATGCCTCTACTAATGAGATTCTGGCTTATCATGTCTCAGACCGCATTACCATGGATATCGCTACTGATACCCTTAACAAATTGAAAAAGAATAGGGAGATTAAGTTGGCTAAAGGTGCCTTTATCCACTCCGATCAAGGAACCCACTATACACACCCAGACTTTCAAAGGTTAGTAAAAAAGTATAAATTGGGCCAGTCTATGTCCAGAAGGGGGAATTGTTGGGACAATGCCCCGCAAGAATCATTCTTTGGACATTTTAAGGACGAAGCTTATATAAAGACATGCCAGACTTTAGAGGAGTTAAGAAGGGAAATCAAAGAATATATGACTTATTATAACCAGTATAGATATCAGTGGGATTTAAAAAAGATGACCCCTGTTCAATACAGAGATCATCTTCTAGAGATAGCCTAACCTTTTTTTAAAATTGTCCTTTACATAGGGTACAGTTTA
>NZ_JBHZPE010000132.1:0-1232 GCF_042787985.1 Peribacillus sp. YIM B13481 | reverse complement strand
TCATTCCATTGTACAAAAAAAGACCCTGTAGAGTAGACACTTTTTTTAAGTGTCTACTCTACAGGGTACAGTTTAATCCGCTCAGTCCTTTTTTTATCTTCCGTTCCATTTTGTTTTCCTATACTCCGATTCGGGTAATAGATAATACAACCATCATAAAAATATAAAATGAGATATGGACTTTAGAAGGAGTGAATGGATATGGCAACGAAACAGCAAATGCATAAATTCAGAAAAGTACTGCTTCAAGAAAAAGCTGAACTTGGAAATAGGATTCAAAATGATGAACGATCCGTTCTTGATAAAAGCCAGACGGAATCCGTAGGGGAATTATCATCTTATGATAATCATCCTGCTGATCTTGGAACCGAATTATTCGAGATGGAACGGAACCAAGCACTTGATGAGCATGCACAATCTGAAATGGATAAAATAGAAGAAGCATTGAATGCCATAGAAGAGGGTTCGTATGGCCATTGTAAAACCTGCAATATAGAAATCCCTATCGATAGACTTGAAGCGATTCCAAGCACTCTCTACTGTGTCGAGCATGCCCCGGAACGACCAATTGCACAAGACCGACCGGTGGAAGAAGATATACTGATCCCATCCAAGAGTGATGATTTTGAAAATCGTCATGGAAAGGAAATAGTTGATAAAGAAGATAGCTTTGGTGAAGTCGCCAAATTCGGTACATCCGAAACGCCATCTGATTACACAGGTGATCATGACAATTATAATGATCTTTATAAAACCGAAGGTGAAACGAATGGATTTCCTGAAGACTATGAAGGATTTGCCGCAAATGATATCGAAGCGGAAAATAGGGTGAATATGCCGAACAAAAAGCAAAAGCAATATGAAAATACACTAGATGAAGGGAATGATACCAGTCTTGGAGACATTCCCTATAATCAAAAGGATAATTATATCAACGAAAAAAAATGAAAAAAAGAAGCATACATGTATGTATGCTTCCCTTTTTGTTATGACCCGTACGGGATTCGAACCCGTGTTACCGCCGTGAAAGGGCGGTGTCTTAACCGCTTGACCAACGGGCCAAATGGCGGAGAAGGAGGGATTTGAACCCTCGCGCCGCTCGCGCGACCTACACCCTTAGCAGGGGCGCCTCTTCAGCCTCTTGAGTACTTCCCCATGGCTCCGCAGGTAGGACTCGAACCTACGACCGTTCGGTTAACAGCCGAATGCTCTACCACTGAGCTACTGCGGAA
>NZ_JBHZPE010000131.1:0-1257 GCF_042787985.1 Peribacillus sp. YIM B13481 | reverse complement strand
AAAAAAGTGCCTAAGCAGCTAATAAATGGTCCCGGTATTGTACCGGGGCCATTTTCCTTAGCCCCCATTGATAACGATGTTCATTATATTCTTCAATAACTCGATCAATTTCTTCCTTCACATCCGTTAAATTAGTACATGTTTTATATTCTGCCAAATCCTTAAAGTGGCCAAAGAAACTTTCCATTGGCGCATTATCCCAACAGTTTCCCTTGCGGGACATGGATTGGGTTATCCCAAGTTCCTTCACTTTGCGTTGAAATAGCGGATGGGTGTAATGGAACCCCTGGTCAGAATGAAGGATTGCACTCGGATGGAACTCGTGACACACAGCCTGCTTTAGCTTATTTAAAGTCTCGTAAACGATATCCATTTCTAATGAAGTAGATAAATGGTACGTAACGATTTCTTTTGTGGCGGCATCTTTTACGCAGGATAAATACGCTTTTTGGCCTTTCCCATAATAAAGATAGGTAATGTCAGTAAGCAGGACCTTCCCTGGCACCTCCTGATTGAATTCACGATTAAGGAGGTTTGGACAAGTAAGGTGCTCCTTGGTTGCCTTGGCCATCTTCCGATACGGGTTGGCCCTTCTGATTTTCGCTAGGAGATTATATTTTGTCATCAACCGTCTGATTTTCTTATGATTCATGACGGCCGAGTAGTCATTCTCCATAATCATTTTGATTTGGAGGGCGCCTACTTTTTCCTTTTTACTGATGAAAATATTTCTGATCAATTCTATGTCCAATTCATCCTGTTCTTCACGAAGCTCACGGTAAGGAGCTGCCTTTAACCAATCATAGTAGCCACTTCGACTTACACCAGCCAATTTGCATAGATAAGAAACAGCCTTCTTTAATTGGTGTATTCTGATCGTCCTTTCAATCAGATAGAACTTCTCAGCAGCAGTTAGAATCATTTCTTTTTCAGAGCCTGCCTTTCTAGCTCTTCCAGCTTTTTTAGGAAGTCATTTTCTGCTTCAAGGAATTTGATTCTCGCCTCGGCCTTCCTAAGTTGATCTTCTACAGACTGTGGCTTGGAAGTGGGGCGTCCTGTACTTCCTTTTCCACGGCGTTCCGTAAGGAAGCCTTCCTCACCAAACCTTTCAAAGGTACTACGCCAGCGCTGTAGACAACGTTTGGGTTGTTTCTTTCCAATTATTTCGAGATTAATTCCCTGGTCAATGAAAATTTGAGAGGGGGCTTTCCCCTTTTTATATTCCTTAACAGCTTTTGTTTTAAATTCCGGACTATA
>NZ_JBHZPE010000130.1:0-1269 GCF_042787985.1 Peribacillus sp. YIM B13481 | reverse complement strand
GACTGCATCTTCTTTAATGGATTATCTGGACGTTGAGTATAGTAGGCATGTAATGCCTTAAATGCTGAATTTTTGGCAACCAGAATCATACAAACCCTGAACAACAGGGCTCGCAGCTTTTTCCGTCCCCTCTTTGTGATGGTTGTTTTCCCCTTATGCTTACCAGAGGTATTTTCTTTTAAGCTTAAGCCGGCCAGCTTAATAATTTGTCGGGGATGAGTATATTCCTTAAGGTCACCAACTTCTGCAAAGAAGCCCGCAACAGTGTCTCTACCAACACCTTTTATCGCTAACATTTGTGGTACACCTGGTATTTCATCAAGTAAACAATCTATTTTTGTATCCAATTCTTCGAATTTCAAGTGGATTAATTCATATTTAGCCAGAAGCGTTTTCAGCTCCAGTTTTGCCATTTCGGAGCCTTGTCGAAGTCCGATGGACTTACTGGCTGCTTGCTTTAACTTACGAATTTTGCTTAGACCTACACTTCGGGTCACGGTTTTTCTTAAGTGGGCTAACAGTTCGTGTTCAGTGAAATTTACTATTTCATGTGGTAAAGCATAGAGCTTTAAGAATTGTAATGCTGCTTTTCCCTCCCACTTCTTAAATACCGTTAGAAATTCTGGAAAGTACCGATCAATCCAGTTATGGACCTGGCCTTGGACCGTCTGAAGATCCTCTGTTAAAAGATCACGAATTTTCTTCGCCACCCGTAGTTCGGCATAAACTCCTTGTGGTATCGTAGGTTCGGCGTATCTTCCGTCTTTGACCAACTGTGCAATGACTTTAGCATCTTTCACATCATTTTTAGTAGGAGAATTATCATCAAGCTCCTTGCTTTTCTTGACGTGCAAAGGGTTTACAGCTACAAACTTAATTTCATTTTCTTTTAACATATGAGCTAGGTTGAACCAATAATGCCCTGTCGGTTCCATCCCAACTATCACATTCTCCATACATTGTTCTTTCTTGATTTCCATAATCCAATTAAAAAAATGCTCGAATCCCTCTTTTGTATTCTCAAAATAACAAGGTGATCCAAACTCCATTCCTCTAAAGTCTTGAGCACGTGCCACATGCTTGAATTTAGCAATATCCACCCCTACAATAAGGGTTTGAGAGGTAATTTGAGCAATTTTCTTATTTTGGTTATAATTCATTTTAAAGCCTCCTGGTATTTGAGTTTTGTCCTTTGGTATGTCAACACTAAATCAAACAACTTTTTTAAGGGCTAAGTTTCGATAAGCCACCGGACTTAAGTAGCCAAGT
>NZ_JBHZPE010000129.1:0-1286 GCF_042787985.1 Peribacillus sp. YIM B13481 | reverse complement strand
TGGTATTATCCCCTACAGGTAGACAGAGTAAAAAAGAGAGCATGATAAAATGTTCTTAACAGTCTATCTGGGAGGGGATTTTTCTATGGCAAAAAAGGGGCAAACGTTTCAAACATACACAGAAGAATTAAAGCGAGAAGTTGTTCGATTGAAGTTGGAGAAAGGCTGGTCATATCGTCAGCTTCGTGAACAATTTGGTATTAAAAGTGATGCGCAAATAGCGAATTGGGTTAAGAAAACGCAAAATAATGAGCCTTTTGAGGACCAACGTGGTGTATGGAACCGTAAGAATTTTTCTAGTGTAGAAGAAGAAAATGCCTATCTGAAAGCGCAGGTGGACTATTTAAAAAAGCGCAATCCAAATCTACATGGGAAGGAATGGTCCTAAAATCCGAAAGGTTTCAAGTGATTGATGATTTGAGGAAAACACACCCACTCGCGTGGCTATTAAAAATTGGTGAAGTTTCAAGAGCGGGTTATTACAAATGGCGGAAGACTCAGTCTAGACGTTTACTGAGACTTCAGAAAAACCTTTGGATAAAAGAACATATATTAGCCATTCATAAGATACATCCATACTACGGATACAAACGGATGACTCGAGCTTTATTCAGAGAGGGAATCGTTGTCAATCATAAGCGTGTTCGTCGTTTGATGAGAGAATTGAGGGTTACATCTGTTATTCGAAAGAAACGCCCTTTCTATGGTCGAAGAGGATCGGTTGTATATAAGAATATTTTAAATCGTGAGTTCTATGCAGAGTCCATATTACAAAAGTTAGTAACAGATATAACCTATGTAAGGATTGGAGACACGTTTGTCTACCTATCTGCCGTTTTAGATTTGTATAATAATGAAATTGTGGCATGGGAAGTTTCAACAAGAAACGATCTTGAATTGGTTCATAATACGTTGAATCAGTTAAGGGACAAATCATTTGGAAAGGATGCCCTTCTCCATTCTGATCAAGGATTTCAATATACGACGAAATCATACGAAAGACAGGTAAAAGAACTGGGTCTTCAAGGAAGTCACTCTCGTCGTGGCAATTGTCATGATAACGCGTGTATAGAAAGTTTCTTCTCGCATTTAAAAACAGAGAAGTTATATTTGGTACGCCCAAAAACAGCAGAGGAAGCTTATATAGTCATCCAGGAGTATATAGACTTCTATAATACTGATCGCTTCCAAGAAAAATTTAACGGCCTTTCCCCGATTGAATACCGAGAAAAGGCCGCAGCTTAAAATACTCTTTTTTTATTGTCTACTTGACAGGGTTATGTGCA
>NZ_JBHZPE010000128.1:0-1323 GCF_042787985.1 Peribacillus sp. YIM B13481 | reverse complement strand
GGGGCTGTTGACAATCTAAAAGGATTTTTGAAACCTGTATAGAATTTATTCTATGCAGGTTTTTTATTGGAGGGATTTCTATGATGGGACGCAATGATGAGTACCAAAGCAAAATGGAGTTTATTGATTTGAACGATTTTGTTCCTGCTAATCATATTCTCCGCTTAATATTGGAGAGAATTGACTTCTCTTTTATATACGTTAAAATGGAAAGTTTTTATTCGAAACTGGGCCGGAAGTCTTTGGATCCCGTCCTCCTTTTCAAGATGTTGCTTATCGGCTATCTTTTTAATATTGACTCAGAACGCGAACTTGAACAGGAGGTTCATGTAAATCTTGCTTATAGATGGTTTTTAGGACTTGATCTATCTGATCGAATTCCTGACCACTCTACTTTTAGTCAAAATCGTCGAAGACGGTTTAAAGACAGTGCCGTATTCCAAGAAATCTTCGATCACATTGTTTCACTATGCATTGAAAAAGGGTTGGTCACAGGGGAAACTATTGTGACAGATTCTACCCATATAAAAGCCAGTGCTTCTAAGGATCAGGTGAAAAAGGTTGAGGTTGAGAAGACTCCTTCCCAGTATTTAAATACTCTTGAAGAGGAGGCAAAGAAGCTTGAAAAAGAACTGCAGGAGAAAAGAGAAAACGCTGGTCGAAAAAAGGCTGGGAGAAAACCGAAAGAATCTACTACAAAAATAGTGTCCGTCTCTAAAACCGATCCTGATTCAGGATTATTAAATCGACCCGGGAAACCATCAGGTCCCCACTATTTGGCTCATGCCAGCATTGATACCCAAAACGGAATCATAATAGATATTCATCCGAGTGCAGGAAATGTAAATGACTGCGAACCTTACGTAGAACGCTTGAAAGTGATAAAAGAGAAGTTTCATTTAAATATTAAGAATGTAGGGGCGGATCGTGGATACGATACAACTCCTATTCACCATGGATTAAAAACATTAGGCATAACGGGGTATATCAGTCCCATTCAGTATGATTCGGCGTTTAAGACAACCTCGCATCGGGAGTTCACTTATAATAGCGAAAAGGATATATACCTCTGTCAAAATAAGAAGGAACTAGCCTTTACACATTTAATGAGAAGTGGCGAAACAAATTACAAGACCTATTCGGCAAAAACCAAAGACTGTAAAGTCTGTCCTTTCAGAGTGGAATGCTTCGGGAAAACAGCGACCAAAAGAACCATATCACGCCCTATCGCCCATGAACTATTAGAAGAAAACATGAAAAGGACAAAAACAAGTGGTTACAAACTGGTTCAAAAACTAAGAAGAATCTGGTGTGAAGGCTCAT
>NZ_JBHZPE010000127.1:0-1346 GCF_042787985.1 Peribacillus sp. YIM B13481 | reverse complement strand
GTGATTCTCCTATGGAAGCAATGATTGAACGGTGTGCTGGCCTAGATGTACACCAAGAAACAGTAGTAGCCTGTGTACTATTTGGTCCATTAGATAAAAAGCCAAAAACCTCTATTGAAACGTTTTCAACTACAACAACGGGACTCTTGGCTTTAAGTGATTGGCTAGCTACACTTCAGGTATCCGATGTTGTGATGGAAAGTACCGGAGTCTATTGGAAACCAATATGGAATATACTTGAAGGCTCTTTTCACCTTGTTCTTGCCAATGCCAGACATGTCAAAAATGTTCCAGGGCGTAAAACTGATGTGAAAGATGCCGAATGGCTTGCCAAGCTTCTAAGATGTGGACTTATTGAAAGCAATTTTGTTCCACCGGAGGATATTCGTGATTTACGAGATCTTACTCGTTATCGAAAAAAATTGATTCATCATCGCACTTCAGAGCAGAATCGCATTCACAAAATTCTTCAAGATGCTAATATCAAGCTAACATCCGTACTATCAGACATTTTTGGTGTATCGGGACGCCGTATCCTTGAAGCGATTCTAAACGGTGAAAAAATAGAGACCGATGGTCTTCGAAAAATGGTGGATTGGCGAACAAAAGCAAGTATTACTGACATTGCCAGTGCAATTAATGGTCGTATTCGCCGTCATCATCGTGATATGTTGCGTTACCATTGGGAGCATATGAGTTATTTAGAAAAAGCCATAGAAGAATTGGAAAAACAAATCGATCAACTCCTGTCCCCCTATCGTAAGGAAGTAGAATTATTGGATGGAATACCTGGTGTGAACAAAGCTGCCGCAGCTACATTTATTGCAGAGATGGGCGTTGATATGTCCGTATTTAAGTCAGCTAAACATCTTGCCTCTTGGGCTGGTGTGAGTCCCGGAAATTACGAAAGTGCTGGTAAAAAAAAAACGAGTAAAACCACACAAGGTAACAAAGCATTAAAAACGATGGCTGTAGAGTGTGTACTGGCAACCTCAAGGCAAAATAATCGAATTGCTTCACATCGAAAAAGGATTACCAAACGACAGGGAAAAATGAAGGGCCGAATTGCTTCTGCTCATTTACTTTTGACGATTGCTTACAACATCTTAAAAACAGGAGAACCCTATCATGAACTAGGCTCAAATTACCTTGAAGAAAAACAAATGAACAAAGAATTAAAAATGATCGAATACCTAAAAAAGAAAGGCTATACAATCGATCCATCAGAACAACAAACTGCATAACCAGTTAAAATAACGACATAGTACATTTACGTCCTTCAAAAAAATTAGAATTTGGTGGGCTTATTTTAGTATGGCCTTTCACGAATATGTTTTCATACAAAA